>NZ_JBEXLM010000027.1:0-95985 GCF_040609975.1 Micromonospora sp. NPDC004551
CCGCGGGCCCACGCAGCCCGGGCCGTCCGGGCCCACGCAGCCCGGGCCGTCCGGGCCCACGCAGCCCGGGCCGTCCGGGCCCACGCGGCCCTCGGCGTCTGCGCCTCCGCCACCTCCGGCCGTCGCTGCGCTGGCGCGGGACGAGGCATCGGGCGGGTGGGAGCCGCAGGAGCCCGCCGGGGACGAGTCGCGGCGCCGGTTCCTGCGCGGTGTCGGCCTGCTGGCCGGCACGGCGGCGGTGGTCGGGCTCGGCGGGCACTGGCTGGCCGGGCGGCGGGGGGTTTCGGCGGCCCGCGAGGCGGTGCGGCTGCCGAAGCCGGTGGCCCCCGCGCCACCGGTGCCGGCCGGCGCGGACCTGGCGGTGAACCGGTTGGCCCCCTTCGTCACCCCGAACCGGGAGTTCTACCGGATCGACACGGCCCTCGTGGTGCCGCAGGTGGACCCGGTGACCTGGCGGCTGCGCATCCACGGCCGGGTTCGCCAGCCGCTCGAGCTGAGCTTCGACGATCTGCTCGCCCGGCCTATGGTCGAGCGCCACATCACCCTGGCCTGCGTCTCGAACGAGGTGGGCGGCGACCTGATCGGCAACGCCCGCTGGCTGGGCGTGCCGATCCGGGAGCTGCTGGACGAGGTCGAGCCGGAGGAGGGTGCGGACCAGGTGGTCGGCCGCTCGGTCGACGGCTGGACCTGCGGCACCCCCACGGCGGTGCTGCGGGACGGGCGGGACGCCCTGCTGGCGGTCGGGATGAACGGTGAGCCGCTGCCGGTGGAGCACGGCTTCCCGGTGCGGATGGTCGTGCCCGGCCTCTACGGGTACGTCTCGGCGTGCAAGTGGGTGACCGAGCTGGAGCTGACCAGCTTCGCGGACTTCGACGCGTACTGGGTGCCGCGCGGGTGGTCGGCGCAGGGGCCGATCAAGACGGAGTCCCGTATCGACACGCCCCGCCGGCGCGATCGGCTCACCGCCGGACCGGTGACGGTCGCCGGGGTGGCCTGGGCCCAGCACCGGGGCATCCGCCGCGTCGAGGTACGCGTCAACGACGGCCCCTGGCACGAGGCGACCCTGGCCCCGACGGTCTCGGTGGACACCTGGGTGCAGTGGTCGTGGCGCTGGGAGGCCACCCCGGGCGACCACACCCTCCAGGTGCGGGCCACGGACGCCGCCGGGGATACGCAGCCGGAGCAGCGGCGCCCGGTCGCCCCGGACGGCGCCACCGGCTGGCACACCGTTCCGGTCAAGGTTGCCTGATCGGCGGCGTCAGAGGGGCCGCTGCCGGGGCCGAAGCCGGCCGGGCCGTCCGCACGTCGGCCCGGCAGGTGCTCGCCGGAGAGTACGGACCTGATGTCGTGGACGGCTCGGGCGCGGGTGGCCTTGGCCGTGGGGTCGGCTGGGTGCTCGCTGGAGACTACGAACTTGATGTCGTGGACGGCTCGGGCGCGGGTGGCCTTGGCCGTGGGGTCGGCTGGGTGCTCGCTGGAGACTACGAACTTGATGTCGTGAACGACTCGGGCGCGCGCGGCACTGAGGGTGGGCGGCCACGGCACGCCGGGCGAGTCATCTACGTCATCACGTTTGTAGGGCGTGCGCGGCAGCCGGCGGGTCAGATGACCGCCTACGTCATCAGGTTTGCCGGGCGCGGGCGGTATTCGGCGCGGCCGGTGAGTCGCCTAGGTCATCAAGTTTGTAGTCACCGTCAGGTCCCTTCCGGGCCGGCGGGTGGCCGGGCGGACGACGCCGGCGGGACTGCTCCGGCGATGACGCGGCGACGCCGCGCCCCCGGAGAGGAGCGCGGCGTCGCGGTGGTCGATGTCGCGGTCAGGCGATCTTGCGCTGGTCCGGGACGGCGGACTTGTGCGGCCGGCCGAGGCGGGCCTCCAGCCGCGCGACGTCCACCCGGGTCTGCCGGCGGTCGGCCAGGTCCTCCCAGCCGAGGGCGAGCAGCCGCAGCCGCTCGGACTCGCTGAAGCCGCCCCACACGCCGTAGGGCTCGCGGACCGAGAGGGCGTGCGCGGCGCACTCGGCGCGTACCGGGCAGGCGCGGCAGACGGACTTGGCGCCGGACTCGCGGCGCAGCCGGGACGAGCCGCGCTCGCCGTCCGGGTGGAAGAACTGCGCGCTGTCCCGCCCGCGGCAGGCACCGAGCCGCTGCCAGTCCCAGAGGTCGACAATGGGTCCGGGCAGTCTGCGTACGTTCGACATCAGCACCCCTCCTCCCGCGCGGCACCGCGGAGAATCTTCGTGGCCAGCTCCTACCGGTGCGGGTGGTCCGCGCGGGACACCGTTTCCGGAGTGACCCCTCGGTACCCGGGCTTTCCCGCGCTCACACATCTGTGATCGAAAACCTCGGACAGTTGGCGGCATATGCCCCATCTGTCGGAAAAGTTCGGATGATTGCCCGGAACCTCCTCCCGAGCACACCCCGTCGTGGTCTGCTCTGAGTCGGAGAGGAGACCACTGTGCGTAGCGTTCTCGTGTGCGTTCGGACACCACTCGCGGCCCAGCATTTGACCTCCGCGGCGGCGCGGCTCGGGCTGTCGGGCGTGCTCCGGACGGCCGTCTCCGATCCCGAGGTGATGTTGCGGCTCGCGGAGCGCCAGGTCGACGTGGTGCTCGCCGACACCGCCCTCACCCGGCCGGACAGCGCGGGCTTCGTCCGCCGGGTGCTCGCCCGTGCCCCGCAGGCCGCCGTGCTGCTGCTCGGGGCCGAGGAGTCGGAGGCCGCCGCGGCCACCATCAGCGCCGGTGCGCGGGGCCTCATCCAGAACGCCGACCACGACCTGACCAGCGCGGTCGCCAAGGCGCTGCTGCTGCTCTCCGCCCCCGGGCGCACGAACCGGCACCGGGTCACCGACCCGGCCCGGGACGCCGCGGCGGTCGGTGGGCCGGCCCGGTCGGCCGCGCCGGGGCGTACCCCTGCGGGGGCGGCGTGGCCGGCGGGCCCGGCGGAGGGTCCCGGCGGCGGGCCGACGGTCGTGCCGGTGCAGCGCGGCGAGGACCCGGCCGACCCGGCGGCGGCCGAGGGCGAGCCGGCGGCCGCGGGCGGCCCGCAGCGGCCGGCGCGCAGCCCGCGCAGCGCGATCGGCCTCACGGAGCGTGAGCTTCAGGTGCTGCTCGGCATGGCCGAGGGGAAGAGCAACGCGGAGATCGGGCGGGAGCTGTTCGTCTCGGAGGACACCGTCAAGACGCACGCCCGACGGCTGTTCCGCAAGCTGGGCGCGCGCGACCGGGCGCACGCGGTGGCCGCCGGCTTCCGTGCCGGCCTGGTCGCCTGAACCGGCCGCTCACTCCTCGGCGGAGTCGTCCGTGCCCTCGGTGAGGGTGTCGTGCACGCCGTCGGCGTAGCCGCGGGCGTAGTCCCAGCTGACGTAGTGGTCCGGGTCGGGATCGTAGGCCGGTTCGTGCACGCGGGGCCGCCCCGAGTTGAGCAGGTGCCGCAGGTTGCCCCGGAGCAGGTCCCAGTCGAAGTAGTGCGGCTCGCGGCAGTCCTCGCACTCGATGACCAGGCCGCGCACCCCGATCGGCTGCAACAGGGCCTGGTAGATCTCCAGGTCGGCCAGGTCTTCCAGGACGTCCTGCCGCTCGACCTCGGTCAGCGGGTCGAGCGAATCGTCCTCGCGCGGGTCGTGCAGGCCGGCAGCCGGATCGGCCGGGTCGCCGTTGAACGGGTCGATGGGCTCGTCGTGCACCCCCTCACCGTAGTCCCCGGCCCGCCGGAAAGCCCGCCCCCGGGACTCCTGTGGCGCTGCCTACCCCCGCCCGCCGCTGCCGGGGCCGGAGCAGCTCAATGGGTACGATGAAGCGACGCGCCGTCTTGCCGGCGTGCGCCGGTGCCCGCGCGCGCCGCCTCGCTGCAGCCCGTCCGACCAGCTCAGGGGAGCAATCGTGGAGAATTCGCCCAGCACCGAGATCCCGACCGGCCGCGACGGCGGTGAGCTGGGCGGCCATCTGCCCGAGCTGCCCGCCGGCTCGGCCCGGGTGGTGCCGCTCGGGCTGACCTTCGACGACGTGCTCCTCCAGCCCGGCGAGTCGGACGTGGTGCCCAGCCGGGTCAACACCCGCACCCGGCTCACCCGCAACGTCGAGTTGACCATCCCGCTGCTCTCCAGCGCGATGGACACGGTCACCGAGGCGCGGATGGCGATCGCCATGGCCCGCCAGGGCGGCATCGGCGTGCTGCACCGCAACCTCTCCGTCGAGGACCAGGCGCTGCAGGTCGACCTGGTCAAGCGCTCCGAGTCCGGCATGATCACCAACCCGGTGACCGCCAGCCCGGACGACACCCTGCGCGAGGTCGACGCCCTCTGCGGCCGGTACCGCATCTCCGGCGTACCGGTCGTCGACGGGCAGGGCCAGCTCGTGGGCATCGTGACCAACCGGGACATGCGCTTCGTCTCCGACCCGGCCACCCCGGTGCGCGACATCATGACCCGGACCCCGCTGATCACCGCCCCGGTCGGGGTGCGCAAGGACGAGGCGCTGGGCCTGCTCCGCCAGCACAAGGTGGAGAAGCTGCCGATCGTCGACGAGACCGGGAAACTGCGCGGTCTGATCACGGTCAAGGACTTCACCAAGAGCGAGCAGTACCCGGACGCCACCAAGGACGAGGCCGGTCGGCTGCGGGTGGCCGCCGCGATCGGGGTGGGCGAGGACGCGTACAAGCGGGCCCGCACCCTGGTCGACGCCGGGGTCGACGTCGTGATCGTGGACACCGCGCACGGCCACCAGCGGGCCGTGCTGGAGATGGTCGCCCGGCTCAAGAAGGACGTGGCCGTCGACATCGTGGGCGGCAACGTCGCCACGTACGCCGGTGCGAAGGCGCTGGTCGACGCAGGTGCGGACGGCGTGAAGGTGGGCGTCGGCCCGGGCGCCATCTGCACCACGCGCATCGTCGCCGGGGTCGGCGTGCCGCAGATCACGGCGATCATGGAGGCTGCCCGGGCGGCCCGGCCGGCCGGCGTGCCCGTGATCGGCGACGGCGGCATCCAGTACTCGGGCGACATCGCCAAGGCCATGGTGGCCGGCGCCGACACGGTGATGCTCGGCGGTCTGCTCGCCGGCTGCGAGGAGAGCCCGGGCGAGCTGCTGTTCATCAACGGCAAGCAGTACAAGGCCTACCGGGGAATGGGTTCGCTCGGCGCCATGCAGTCCCGCGGCCAGGCCAAGTCGTACTCCAAGGACCGCTACTTCCAGCAGGATGTGACCAGCGACGAGAAGCTGGTGCCGGAGGGCGTCGAGGGCCAGGTGCCGTACCGGGGGCCGCTCGCCCAGGTCGCCCACCAGCTCGTCGGCGGGTTGCGGCTGGCGATGGGGTACGCCGGCGCCGAGAGCATCCCCGAGCTGCACCGGCGCGGCCAGCTCATCCGGATCACCGCGGCCGGCCTCAAGGAGAGCCACCCGCACGACATCCAGATGACCGTCGAGGCGCCGAACTACCACTCCCGCTGACCCACCACCCCCAAACCACCTGGAGTCCCCCATGCGTGACGTGGTCGAGATCGGGCTGGGCAAGACCGCGCAGCGCGGCTACCACCTGGACGACATCGCCATCGTGCCGAGCCGCCGCACGCGGGACGTCGACGACGTCTCCACGGCCTGGCAGCTCGACGCCTACCAGTTCGGCATCCCCTGCGTCGGGCACCCCTCCGACGCGACCATGAGCCCCGCCGCGGCGGTGCGGCTGGGCCAGCTCGGCGGCCTCGGCGTGCTCAACGTCGAGGGTCTCTGGACCCGCTACGAGAACCCGACCAAGGTGCTGGAGGAGCTGGCCGGCCTGGACGAGGACGCCCGGGCCACCAAGCGGCTCCAGGAGGTCTACGCGGAGCCGATCCGCCCCGACCTGATCGCCGAGCGGGTCCGCGAGCTGCGTGACGGCGGCGGCACGGTGGCCGTCCGGGTCTCCCCGCAGCACACCCTGGCGCTCGCCCCGGTGATCCTCGACGCCGGCGTGGACATCCTGGTCATCCAGGGCACCATCGTCTCCGCCGAGCACGTCTCCACCACCGACGAGCCGCTGAACCTCAAGGAGTTCATCGCCGACCTCGACCTGCCGGTCATCGTCGGCGGCTGCACCGACTACAAGACGGCGCTGCACCTGATGCGTACCGGCGCGGCCGGCGTGATCGTCGGCATCGGCGGCGACGACTGGTCCACCACCGAGTCGGTGCTCGGCATCCGGGTGCCGATGGCCACCGCCATCGCCGACGCCGCCGCGGCCCGCCGCGACTACCTCGACGAGACCGGCGGCCGGTACGTGCACCTCATCGCCGACGGCGACCTGCAGACCTCGGGCGACATCGCCAAGGCGCTCGGCTGCGGTGCCGACGCCGTGATGCTCGGCGAGCCGCTGTCGCTCTGCGAGGAGGCCCCGGCCGGCGGCGCCTGGTGGCACTCGGCCGCCAGCCACCCGTCGCTGCCGCGCGGCGCGTTCGAGGTGGCCGGCGAGCCGCTCGGCTCGATGGAGAAGCTGCTCTTCGGCCCGGCCGACGAGCCGGACGGCCAGCTCAACCTCTTCGGCGGCCTGCGCCGGGCGATGGCCAAGTGCGGCTACCGCGACCTCAAGGAGTTCCAGAAGGTCGGCCTGGTCCTCGACCGCTGACCGCGTGACCGGCGCGACGGCGCGGGTGGGGATTCCGGTCCCTCCCGCGCCGTCGCGCGTCTAGGCTCGGCGGATGACGCGCGGCCGGCGGTGGGGCGCGGCGGCGCTCGCCGTCGCGCTGCTGGCCGGCGGTTGCACCCGGGACGACGACGGGCGGTTCCACCCGGGCGCCGCGGACGTGGGTGACCCGTACGTGCCGGGGGCCGGCAACGGCGGCTACGACGTCGGGCACTACGCGCTGAAGGTCCGCTACGACCCGGCGAACGACCGGCTCACCGGCGAGGCGCTCCTGACGGCCACCGCCACCAAGGCCCTGTCCCGGTTCCAGCTCGACCTGGCCGGCCTGACCGTCGACCGGGTACGCGTCGACGGCGCCCCGGCGAAGCACCGGCGCGACGGCGCCGAGCTGATCGTCACCCCGCCGCACGGGCTGCCTGCCGGGCAACGGTTCGCGGTCGAGGTGACCTACGGCGGGGTGCCCGAGCCGCTGCCCAGCGCGGAACTGGGCGACGGCGGTTTCCGGGCCACCGGGGACGGCGCGATCGCGCTGGGCCAGCCGGAGTCGGCGAGCACCTGGTACCCGGTCAACGACCACCCCTCCGACAAGGCCACCTACGACCTGGAGGTGACCGTCCCGGACCGGCTCGCCGCGCTCAGCAACGGGGTGCCGAAGGGGACCGAGAGCAGGGACGGCTGGACCACCTGGCGCTGGTCCGAGGACAGCCCGATGGCGAGCTACCTGTCCACCCTGGTGATCGGCCACTACCGGGTCGCGACCGGCACCCACGCGGGGAAGCCGATCGTCACCGCCGTGGCCGCCGGACTGCCCGCCGACGGTCCGGCCGCCGCCTCGGTGGCCCGCACCGGCGAGATCGCCGACTTCCTGTCCGGCCGCTTCGGGCCGTACCCCTTCGACGCGTACGGCGGGATCGTGGTCGCCGACGACCGGATCCGGTACGCGCTGGAGACCCAGTCCCGGCCGGTCTACGGGCCGGGCTTCTTCCGGGGCGCCGGCCCGAACACCGAGGTGGTCGCGCACGAACTGGCCCACCAGTGGTTCGGCGACAGCGTCTCGGTGGCCCGGTGGAGCGACCTGTGGCTCAACGAGGGCTTCGCCACGTACGCGGAATGGCTCTGGGCGGAGCACGACGGCCGGCGCACCGTCGAGCGGGCCTTCGCCGACCGGTACGCGGTCACCGACTGGAGCAAGCCCTCGGTGGACCCGGGCCGCGCCGCGATGTTCGGCGACGCGGTCTACCAGCGTGGCGCGCTGACCGTGCACGCGCTGCGGCGCGCGGTCGGCGACGACGCCTTCTTCCGCATCCTGCGCGGCTGGCTGGCCGAGCGGCGCAACGGCACCGCCACGACCGCCGACTTCATCGGGTACGCCGAGCGCACGGCCGGTAAGCCACTGCGCCCGCTGTTCGACGCCTGGCTGGTCGGGGCGAGCGCGCCGGCCCTGCCGTGACGCGGGCGTGATCGATCGTGGGTAGGCTGCCGCGGGCGGAGCGGCCCGGGCAGGGCCGCCACGGTGCTGTCCGGGAGGGATCGAGGCCATGGCGCGGCGCGGCGGACGACGACGGCTCGGGCTGCTGACCTGCGGAGCGTTGCTGCTGGCCGGCTGCGGCACGACCGAGCCGGACCGGGCCGCGCCGGCGCGACCCGCGCCCAGCCCGACGGCCGAGCGCAGTTTCGCGCCCGGCGCGGCGGGCGCCGGTGACCCCTACTTCCCCCGTTACGGCAACGGCGGCTACGACGTGGCCCACTACACGGTCAAGGTGCGCTACGACCCCGCGACCGACCGGCTCACCGGGACCACCACCCTGCGGGCCACGGCGACGGCCAACCTGTCGGCGTTCAACCTGGACCTGGCCGGGCTGACGGTGCGGTCGGTCACGGTGGACGGGGCGAAGGCCGCCCACAGCCGTGCCGACGACGAGCTGGTCGTCACCCCGGCCACCGGCCTCACCTCCGGCAACGGCTTCGTCGCCGAGATCCGGTACGACGGCCAGCCGGCCGCGCTGGACAACGACGTGCTCGGCGAGGGTGGCTGGCTGCACACCACCGACGGGGCGATCGCGCTCGGCCAGCCGGAGTCGGCCAGCACCTGGTTCCCGGTCAACGACCACCCCTCGGACAAGGCCACCTACGACTTCGAGATCACCGTGCCGAAGGGGCTCACGGCGGTCAGCAACGGCGTCCCGAAGGGACGGAGCACCACGGGTGGCTGGACCACCTGGCGCTGGTCCGAGGGCGCTCCCATGGCCAGCTACCTGAGCATGGTGGCGATCGGGAAGTTCCGGGTCACCACCGACAAGCACAAGGGACGGCCGGTGTACAGCGCGGTCACGACCCAGGTGGCCGAGGGCGCGCCGGACCGGTCGATCGCGCGGACCGTCGAGGTGGCCGACTACCTGGAGAGCATCTTCGGGCCGTACCCGTTCGAGGCGTACGGCGGGGTGGTGGTCGCCGACGACCGGATCCGGTACGCCCTGGAGACGCAGAGCCGCCCGGTCTACTCGGCCGGGTTCTTCCGGCAGGGCGACAACACCGGCGTGGTCGCGCACGAGCTGGCCCACCAGTGGTACGGCGACAGCGTCTCCCTCCAGCGCTGGCAGGACATCTGGCTCAACGAGGGGTTGGCCACGTACGCCGAGTGGCTGTGGGCGGAGCACGAGGGGGAGTCCACGGTCCAGCGCACCTTCGAGCAGAAGTACGCCACCACGTCGGGCCAGGTCTGGCGTACGCCGACGGGCAAGCCGGGGGTGGAGAACCTGTTCGGCCGGTCGGTCTACGAGCGGGGCGGGATGACGGTGCACGCGTTGCGCGTGGCGGTCGGCGACAGCGCCTTCTTCACCGTCCTGCGCACCTGGGCGGCGGAGAAGAGGAACGGCAACGCCACCACCGAGGAGTTCGTGGCGCTCGCCGAGCGGGTCTCCGGCAGGAAGCTCGGCAAGCTGTTCGACGCCTGGCTCTACGGCACCGAGCGCCCGCCGGCCCCGAAGCCGCTCTGAGTCAGTTCTTCACCCGCAGCGCGGGGTGCGCGGCCAGGTACGCGTCGGCGTCGCCGCCCCGCAGCGCGGTGAGGAACTCACGACCCACCGGGCGCAGCTGCTCGCCCCGGTAGGAGCTGCCGCTGCCCACCCCGTCGCCGGGGAGGCCGACCAGGACGAACTTCTCCGGCGACAGGCCACCCAGGGCGTACGCGAAGTCGACCAGCCGGCGGCCGCCGCCCACGTACACCAGGGTCTCGCCGAGCGCGGCGACCACCTGCTCGACGCGGTCCGGGTCACGGGCCAGCTGCTGGTCGAGGATCTTCCGGGCCAGCGCCCGGATGAGCTGCTGCTGGTGCCGCTGGCGGGTGTAGTCGCCGCCGGCCGTGTAGCGCTGGCGGGCGTAGTCCAGCGCCTGCCAGCCGGTCAGGTGCCGGTTGCCCGGCAGGTAGATCATCTGCGGCCCGGTGTAGGTGCTGCCGGACCGGTCCCGGTAGCGCCCGTCCGGCCGGCGGTGGATGGAGGCGACCCGCTGGTCGACGTAGAGGTCCACGCCGCCGAGGGTGTCGACCAGCTTGTCGAAACCGCCGAAGGTGATCACCGCGCCGGCGTCGATGCGCAGGCCGGTGTACCGGCTGACGGTGGTGCGCAGCAGCTCGTACCCCTGGGCGGTGCTGGGGTGTTTCTTGTCGCCGGGGACCCGGCTGCCGTAGCTCATCGCGTGGGTGAGCTTGGTCCGGCCGCCCGCGTAGCCGGCCTTCGGGTAGGCCGGGATGTCGACCACCAGGTCGCGGGGGAGCGAGAACAGGTACGCGCGGCCCAGCCCGGCCGGCACGTGCAGCACCAGCACGGCGTCGGCGTGCGGCTCCCAGCCCGGAACGCTGACCCGGGTGTCCACCCCGACCAGCAGCAGGTTGAGCGGCCCCTTCAGGTCGGCGCCGGGTGGCGGGGTGGGGCTGGCGGTGACCGGGGCCGGCGTGGTCGGGGCCGGGGTGGACGGGCTCGGCGTGGCCGGGCCGGCGACCGGGCCGGGGGACGGGTGGGAGACGAGCCGGGTGGTCACCACCGCGCCGGCCGCGACCAGCACCACGGCCACCAGTGCGGCCAGTCCCAGCAGCCACCGTCGTCGCGTCATCGTGGTCTCCTTCCCCGTCCACCACTCGACGCGCGACGGAGGCCCGTCGGTTGCGCGGGATTCCCGTGTCATCGAGCGCTCTGCATGATCTGCGAAAAACTCTTGCTGGCGCTATAGCTACCGGTCGGTAATGATGCGTGCATGCGGTACGACGTGGTCGTCATCGGGTCCGGTTTCGGCGGCAGCGTCACTGCGCTCCGGCTGGCCGAGAAGGGTTACACCGTCGGGGTCCTGGAGGCCGGCCGGCGCTTCGCGGACGACGAGTTCCCCCGCACCTCCTGGCGGGCGCGGCGCTTCCTCTGGGCCCCGAAGCTCGGCTGCTACGGCCTCCAGCGCATCACCCTGCTCCGCTCGGCCGACCGGAAGGCCGGCGGCGGGGTGCTGGTGCTCGCCGGCGCCGGGGTGGGCGGCGGCTCGCTGGTCTACGCGAACACCCTCTACGAACCGCTCGACGCGTTCTACGCCGACCCGCAGTGGCGGGACATCACCGACTGGCGTGACGAACTGGCCCGCCACTACGACCAGGCGAAGCGGATGCTGGGCGTCACCACGTACCCGGTGCACACCGGCGCGGACCGGGCCATGCGGGCGGTGGCCGAGCGGATGGGGGTGGGGCACACCTTCCACTCGACGCCGGTGGGCGTGCACATCGGCCGCCCCGGCGAGCGGGTGCCCGACCCGTACTTCGGCGGGGTGGGGCCGGACCGGACGGGGTGCAGCCACTGCGGCTCGTGCATGACCGGCTGCCGGCACGGTGCGAAGAACACCCTGGTCAAGAACTACCTGTGGCTGGCCGAGCGGATCGGCGCGCAGGTCCACCCGCTGACCACGGTGACGGCGGTGCGCCCCGCCGCCGACGGCGGCTACGAGGTGCACACCGAGCGCACCGGCGCCTGGGTGCGCAAGCGCCGGCAGGTGATCCACGCCGACCAGGTGGTCCTCGCGGCCGGCGCGCTGGGCACCCAGCGGCTGCTGCACGAGATGAAGGCGACCGGCGCGCTGCCCCACCTGTCGCCCCGGCTCGGCGAGCTGACCCGCACCAACTCGGAGGCCATCCTCGGCGCCTCGGTCGGGCCGGGCCAGGCCCGGCGGCGGGGCCTCGACTTCACCGAGGGGGTGGCGATCACCAGCTCGTTCCACCCCGACCCGCAGACCCACATCGAGCCGGTCCGCTACGGCCGGGGCTCCAACGCCATGGGACTGCTCCAGTCGCTGCTGGTCGACGGGGGCCCGCACCGGGTCCGGCGCTGGCTGGGCAGCATCGTCCGGCAGCCCGGGCTGGCCGCGCGGATGCTCTCGGTGCGCGGCTGGTCCGAGCGCACCGTCATCGCCCTGGTAATGCAGTCGGTCGACAACTCACTGACCACCCGCTACCGGCGCGGCCGGCTGGTCTCCGGCCCGGGCCACGGCGCGCCCAACCCGACCTGGATCCCGGCCGGCAACGAGGCGGCCCGGCTGCTCGCCGAGGAGATCGACGGCACGCCCGGCGGGGCGGTCACCGAGCCGTTCAACATCCCGATGACCGCGCACATCCTGGGCGGGGCGGTGATCGGCGACAGCCCGGAGCGCGGGGTGATCGACCCGTACCACCGGGTGCACGGTCACCCCGGGCTGCACGTGGTGGACGGCGCGGCGGTCTCGGCGAACCTGGGCGTGAACCCGTCGCTGACGATCACCGCGCAGGCCGAGCGGGCCATGTCGTTCTGGCCGAACAAGGGGGAGGCGGACCCCCGTCCGCCGCTGGGCCGGCCCTACCAGCGGCTCGCCCCGGTGGCCCCGAAGCAGCCCGCCGTGCCCGCCCACGCCCCCGCCGCGCTGCGTTCCTGAGCAGGGCGGCGCACGACACACCGGGGCGTGGCCCGCGCCGGGGGTGACTGTCGGTAGGGTTGCTGCACATGAGCACGCCTCGCCCCGTCCTCGTGGTGGACTTCGGAGCCCAGTACGCCCAGCTCATCGCGCGCCGCGTCCGCGAGGCGAGGGTCTATTCGGAGATCGTCCCGCATTCGATGCCGGTGTCCGAGATGCTGGCGAAGAACCCGGCCGCGATCATCCTGTCCGGCGGCCCGTCCAGCGTCTACGCGCCCGACGCCCCGCAGATCGACGCCGGCATGTTCGACGCCGGGGTGCCGGTCTTCGGCATCTGCTACGGCTTCCAGGCCATGGCGCAGGCGCTCGGCGGCACCGTGGCGCGCACCGGCAACCGCGAGTACGGCGGCACCCCGCTGCACGCCCGCCCCGAGGCCGGCGTGCTGCTCCGTGACCTCCCCGACGACCTGCCGGTCTGGATGAGCCACGGTGACTGCGTCACCGAGGCACCGGCCGGCTTCGCGGTCACCGCCGAGTCGGCGGGCGCGCCGGTCGCCGCGTTCGAGGACCTGGCCGGCCGCCGGGCCGGTGTGCAGTTCCACCCCGAGGTCGGGCACACCGCGCACGGCCAGGAGATGCTCACCCGCTTCCTCCACGACATCGCCGGCATCGAGCCGACCTGGACGCCCGAGAACATCATCGACGAGCAGGTGGCCCGGATCCGGGCGCAGGTCGGCGACAAGGAGGTCATCTGCGGCCTGTCCGGCGGCGTCGACTCGGCGGTCGCCGCGGCGCTGGTGCACAAGGCCGTCGGTGACCAGCTCACCTGCGTCTTCGTCGATCACGGCCTGCTCCGCGCGGGCGAGGCCGAGCAGGTCGAGAAGGACTACGTGGCCGCCACCGGCATCAAGCTCAAGGTGGTCGACGCCCGCGAGCGGTTCCTCGGCGCGCTGGCCGGGGTGACCGACCCGGAGCAGAAGCGCAAGATCATCGGCCGGGAGTTCATCCGGGTCTTCGAGGCCGCCGCCCGGGAGATCGCCTCGCACGGCGACGTCGAGTTCCTGGTGCAGGGCACCCTCTACCCGGACGTCGTCGAGTCGGGCGGCGGCACCGGCACCGCCAACATCAAGAGCCACCACAACGTCGGCGGGCTGCCGGAGGACCTGAAGTTCGCCCTGGTCGAGCCGCTGCGCACGCTGTTCAAGGACGAGGTCCGCGCGCTCGGCCTGGAGCTGGGGCTGCCCGAGGCGATGGTCTGGCGGCACCCGTTCCCGGGTCCGGGCCTGGCCATCCGGATCATCGGCGCGGTCGACGAGGAGCGGCTGGCCGTGCTCCGCAAGGCCGACCTGATCGCCCGGCAGGAGCTCACCGCCGCCGGTCTCGACCGAGGTGTCTGGCAGTTCCCGGTGGTGCTCCTGGCCGACGTGCGCAGCGTCGGCGTGCAGGGCGACGGGCGCAGCTACGGGCATCCCGTGGTGCTGCGCCCGGTCTCCAGCGAGGACGCGATGACCGCCGACTGGTCCCGGCTGCCCTACGAGGTGGTGGCCCGGATCTCGACCCGGATCACCAACGAGGTCGCCGAGGTCAACCGGGTGGTCCTGGACGTGACCAGCAAGCCGCCGGGCACCATCGAGTGGGAGTGATGCCGGGTCAGGCCGCCTCCGGCGGCGTGGGCGGCACCGGCGGCTGAGGCGCCGGCCGGGGCGACGGCTCCGGCGTGGCCGGCGCCGCGTGCGGACCCGGGGCCGTCGGCGGGACCGGCGGCCAGCCGGGCGCGGTGCCCGGCGCGTGCGGCCAGGCGGGCGCGCCCGCCGGCTCCTCGGGCATCAGGAACCACATGATCGGGTACGCCAGCGCGGCGATCCCGCCGGTGATCAGGGTGGCCACCGCGAAGGCCACCCGCACGAGGGTGGGATCGACGGCGAAGTAGCGGCCGAGGCCGCTGGCCACACCGGCGACCATGCGGTCCGTGACCGGCCTGCGGAGCTGCTTGTACGGGGCCTGGGAGGGGTTCGTCGAGGTCATGTCTCCACGGTCCCGCGCGGGTCGGCGGGCGACCTCGGTGACCGCCCGGACACTTACCCTGACGCGTCCCTGAGGCGCCAGCCAAGAGTCAGGAATCTGACTCTTTTCGATGCCGGTAACGGCATCCAGGGAGAATTTCCTCCCGTGACCACCTTGCTGGAGCCGCTCCGCAGGATCGCGGCATACGCAGTTTGTGCTGATTCAGACGGCCGAGTGTTGCTGGTCCGCGCATCGGAGCGCTCCGGCACACCCGGCACGTGGTCGCTGCCCGGCGGGGCGGTCGACCACGGTGAGGACCCCAAGCACACCGTCGTCCGGGAGACCGCCGCGGAGACCGGGCTCTCCGTCTCCGTCGCAGCCCTCCAGGACGTCCTCGCCGACATGCGGGCGCTGCCCGAGCGCGGCATCACGATCCACACGGACCGGCTGCTCTACACGGTCTCGGTACGCGGCGGCACGCTCGCCGACCGGGTCGACCGCCCCACCGACCTGGCCCGCTGGTTCACCCTCGACGAGGCCCGGGAGCTGCCGCTGCGCTCGTTCGCCGCGCGCGCCCTGGGCCTGCCCACCTCCACCGACGACATCGTGCCGGAGGAGGTCCCCGAGTTCCCCTCGTTCTACGCCGTCCCCGGCCCCGACGGCCTGCACCGGGCGCAGCGCTTCGCCGCGTACGCCGTGGTGACCGACCCGGAGGAGCGGGTGCTGCTCACCCGGGTCTCCGACGGCTACCCCGGCGCGGGATGCTGGCACCTGCCGGGCGGCGGCACCGACTACGGCGAGCAGCCGGGCGCCGCGCTGATCCGGGAGCTGGTCGAGGAGACCGGACAGACCGGCCGCCTCGTCGAGCTGCTCGGGGTGGCCAGCCACCGCGACGCCGCCTCGCTCGGCCCCGAGGGCTACCCGATCGACTGGCACGGCGTCCGCGCCTTCTACCGGGTGGTCGTCGACCAGCCCGCCCCGCCCACGGTGGCCGACGTCGGCGGTTCCACCTGCGAGGCCCGCTGGTTCCGCCGCGAAGAGCTGGGCGCCCTCCCCACCGACCGCCTCACGGAGGTGACAGCCGAAGCCGTCCACGCCGCCCACCTGATCTGACCGCTCGCCCTCCCCGCCCTCCGCCCATCGCTGCGTGATCATGAGGTTGACGGCGCGAAATGTCCGTCCCGGTGCCGCTAACCTCATGATCGACGGAGTCGACGGGCGGGCGGGGAGTGGGTGCGGGTCGTGGAGCGGCGGCGGGTCGGGGCTTACGGGGTGCTGCGGGACGACCGCGGACGGGTTCTGCTGGCGCGCGGGTCGGAGAAGTGCCCGTACCCGGGGGTGTGGCAGCTGCCGGGGGGTGGGATCGAGCACGCCGAGCATCCGGCGCGGGCCGTCGAGCGTGAGTTCGCCGAGGAGACCGGGCTGACCGTCGCGGCGGGCGCGATCCGGGCCGCCGTCGCCGACGTGGCGACCTTCCCGGCCGACGGCGTCGTGATGCACACCGACCGGCTGATCTTCGACGTCGAGGCGCGCGGCGGGGAGCTGCGCCCGGAACCGGCCGGCGGCAGCGACGAGGTGGGCTGGTTCACCCCGGACGAGGCGGGGGCCGTGCCGCTGATGCCGTTCACGGCCGAGCTGCTCGGGCTGCCGGTGTCGCCCCTGCCCGCGGACCTGCCCCGGGCGCTGCCGCCCGGTCCGGCCGCTCCGGACACCGACCGGCGGCAGCGTTTCGCCGCGTACGGGCTGGTCACCGACCCGGACGGACGCGTCCTGCTCACCATGATCGCCGAGGGCTACCCGGGCGCCGGCAGGTGGCACCTGCCCGGCGGCGGCACCGACCACGGCGAGCAGCCCGCCGCCGGCCTGCTCCGCGAACTGGTCGAGGAGGCGGGCCAGCTCGGCCGGGTGGTCGACCTGCTGGCCGTGGACAACCTGCACAACCCGGCCGCGCTCGGCCCGGAGGGGCGCCCGCTGGACTGGCACGGCGTCCGGGTGATCTACCGCGTCCGGGTGGACGCCCCGACCGAGGCGGTGGTGACGGAGCTTGCGGGCGGCTCCACCGCGCGGGCCGCCTGGTTCGCGCCGGACCAGGTCAGTGGCCTGCGGATGACCGACGTGGCGGCCCGGGCAACCGGACATCGGGGTAGGTGACGCCCGCTCGCCGAGCCGGCACGGGCCGCCTCCGGTACAGTCGGTAGTTGGGATTGGCCGACGAAAACGGGCGATGAGGCCCGAGATGGGAATAAGTGAGCGGTTCGCGCGGTTAAGCGAGTTATAAGTACCGCCGGCAGCTATCGCCAACCCCCTATCCCCTGTGCAATGGTGTACTCCGCAAATGGGCTGCCGGGCCCGAAAGGTCCGGCACGAGACAGCCGGACACCCGCCCGCGTGGCGGTAACCCGATCCGGTGATGGAGGAAACGTGCCGAGAGCCCCATGGCGCCGGCGTCGTACGACTGACAGTCCGCGCCCCGCAGGGCGTCGCTGGGCGGGCCGGTTGCGCCGCAGCAGCACGTTCGCCCGCCAGGTGCTGCTGGTCCGGGTGGGCCGCCGGGACGGCGCCGCCGTCACCGGGACCGACCTGGTCACCCCCGACCACCGCTGGTCCGACCGGCAGCGCCTCCGCTACGGGCGGTACGAGGCCGAGGTCGAGGCCGTGATGCCGGTCAGCCCGGCGCTCGCCCCGGCCACACCGGTCGACGAGTCGCCCGCGATGTCGATCCCGCTGCTGCCGGGCGAGCGCACCGCCGCCCGCCGGGCGAAGTTCGCGCTGGTCAACGCCTGCACCCTGAGCAGCCTCATGCTCGGCATGCTGGCGATCTTCCTGGCCATGCAGAGCGAGGTCCGGGTCGCGGCGCTCTGCCTGATCGCCTGCGTCGCGTTCGACGGCCTGGACGGGGCGCTGGCCCGCAAGCTCAACGTGGCCAGCCCGTTCGGCGCGCAGATGGACTCGCTGGCCGACATGTGCTCGTTCGGCCTCGCCGCCCCGGTCGTGGTCTACGCCTCGCTGGCCGGCTCCGTACCGCCGGCCGCCGCCGCGGTCGCCTGCGCCCTGGTCGCGGCCTGCGCCGCCATCCGGCTCGCCCGGTTCAACGTCTCGCCCAAGGACGGCCGGTTCTTCTGCGGCGTGCCGACCACCATGGCGGCGGCCGTGCTGGCCCTCACCGTGGCGATCGGGCTGCCGGTCTCCGGCCTGGTCCTGGTCGCCGGCGTGGCGCTGCTCGCCTTCGCCATGGTCTCCAGCTTCCCCTACGCGAAGCTCGCCCGGCTGGTGAAGCTGCCGCCGTGGCTCTGGCTGGTCCCGGTGGTCGGCGCGCTGGTCGACATCCGGCTCACCTTCGCCCTCGTGGTCGTGGGCTACCTGGTCAGCGGCCCGGTGCTCTGGCTGCGCCAGCGCCACACCGCCTGACCCGAAGCACCGGAAAGGGGCGCCGCGAGAGCGGCGCCCCTTTCTTCGTTCGTGGGATCGGTCGCGTTCCCGGGATCAGCTCCAGCGGGCGATGACCGTCGACCCGCCGACCACCTTGTCGCCCGGGCCGACCAGCGGCTCGGCGGCGTCGGCGGGCAGGTAGACGTCGGTGCGCGAGCCGAACCGGATCAGACCGAAGCGCTCGCCACGGGCCAGCAGCGCGCCGACCGGCGCCCGCTGCACGATCCGGCGGGCGATCAACCCGGTCCGCTGCGCCACCACCACCGTGCCGTGGTCGGTGTCCAGCACCGTGTATGCGGCCACGTTGTGCTCGGCGTCCGGCTTCATGGCGTTGACGAAGCCGCCGTCGGCGACGAAGTAGTCGACCACCTTGCCGGCCACCGGCGAGCGGTTGACGTGCACGTCCAGCACGGACAGGAAGACCGCGATCCGCAGCCACTCGCCCTCGCCGAACCGCTCGTCGTGCAGCCGCTGCACCGAGAGCACCTGACCGTCCGCCGAGGCGACCACGGCCGACGGGTCCTCCGGCACGTCCCGCTCCGGGTCCCGGAAGAACGCGGCCACCGGGGCGGCGGCCAGCGCCGGCAGCAGCCACAGCTTGGACTTCGGCCGGGCGGCCCGGGCCAGCGCGGCCAGGCCGAGGGTGATGCCGGCCGCGGCCACGCCGTTGGAGTCGATGTGCATGCCCCGGGTCAGCGGCACGCTCGACGGCCGGTACGCCGGGGAGAGCGACGCGGCCAGCGCGACCGGCGCCGGGGTGGAGCGCAGGTGGTGCACGCGTACCGGCGGGGAGTTGCGCAGCACCAGGTCGGTGCGGACGCCGTGCAGCACTCCCTGCCGATCCAGCTCGGCCCCGGCGCCCTCGGTGCGGAACAGCGGCGCGGCCACGCTCAGCACGGCCCCCTCGGCGAGGTACTTCGCCAGCCCGTCGACGGCGTTGCGGGCCTCCTCGGCGGTGCCGGTGAACGGCTCGGCCGCGATCACCACCGCGGCGGCGTCCGCCTCGGCGAGGGTGTCGACCACGCGTACCCGGTCGGCCACCCAGCGGCCCTGGGCCGTGACGTGCGCGCGGAGCGCGGCCGCGGAGGCGCCCTCCGCCGGGACGACGGTGAGCCGGTCGCCGGGGAGCAGCGCCTCGATCGCCGCGGCCAGCACCGCGGACTCCGGAGTCGCGCCGACCAGCAGGCCGGCCTTCGCGTCGTTGCGCCGGGCGAACTCGCTGACGAGGGTGCGGGCGGCGCGCTCGCCGACGCGGACCGCACCGGCGGGGCCGGTGACGCGTACGGCGGGGGACTGGGTCATCTCGGACGGGCTCCTGACGAGGTAGAGACGGAAGGAGGCGGGACCGACCCGGGCGACCCGGCCGACCGGGAGCCCCGGCCGCGACCGGGGCGCCACGGGTGGGTCGGCCGGCGGAGGCGGGATCTCCACCAGCCAGCATAGGCGGCGCTGTCGGCCAGCCGCACCGCCGCGGTCAGCCCGGCCCGTCCCCACCGGTACGCGTGCCGCCCCCCGGCCGGTCCGCCGTCTCGTCGACCTCCGGCAGCTCCCGGGTGTCCGGCCCGGCCGTGCCGCCCGGGCCCTCGGCGGCGGGCAGCTCGCGGGTCGCGGGTTCGGTCGGTAGCTCGCGGGTCGCGGACCCGGCCGTGGCGCCGCGCTCGTCGGCGGCGGGCAGCTCGCGGGTCGCCGGTTCGGCCCGGTCCTGAAGCGCCGGCTCGACGGGGGGCAGCTCGCGGGTCACCGGCTCGTCCCGCACCTCCGGCGGCCCCGGCGACCAGCGTGGTTCCTCGTCGAACGGGCGGTCCTCCCGCGCATCGCGGGGCGTGTCGGTCACCGCGTCGGTGGCCCACTCGTCCGCCTCGGCGCCGGCCGGTGTGGAGGCGGCCGGGGTGCCGGCCTCGTAGGGGGCGGAGACGGTGGTCTCCGCCGGTTCGGGCTCCGTGTGCCGGCCCGAGCGCAGCGCACCGACCAGCCCGAGGAGTCCGATCAGGATCAGCGCGCCGGCCAGGAACCAGCCCACCGGGGGCAGCGCCAGCCCGAGGATCCGGGCCAGCAGCCACCAGGTGGACAGGCCGAGGAAGGCCAGCCCGAAGGCGAACGACACGATGTCGGTGCGGTGAGCCTTCACCGGGTCACCTCCAGGTTTCCGGCATTGACGTGGACCAGCAGGCGCAGCGTGCCGCCGCCGCGGCCGTCCGGCCCGAGGTCGGTGTCCTCCCACTGGCGGCCGTTCAACCCGCCGGTCCGCTTGCCGAAGACGTTGGCGTCACCGGCGTTGACGTCGGCGACCGTGGTGACGTCGACGTTCGGCGGCACGACCACCGTCGCCTTGCCGAAGTTGATCGCGACGGTGACCTGGGTGTCCTTCTTGTTGAAGTCGATGTTGCGCAGGTCGAGCACGGCGTCGCCGAAGTTGTTCTCGTACCGGTCGGCCAGGTCGCGGTAGTCCGCCGGGGCCCAGGTGACGTTGCCGTCGATTCCGCGGACGCGGTCGTAGGAGTCGGCGACGGTGGCGATGCCCAGCGCCGCCGCGGTCACCAGACCGAGTGCGATCAGCCAGCGGGCCCGGCCGAACCAGGTGCCCACGAGCAGCCCGAGCCCGATGGTGGCCAGCACCGCGGCGAAGTAGCCGGCCGCACCGATCGGGAAGGCGTCGAGCAGGTCGAGCATCGCCACCACGCCCAGCGCCAGGAAGATCAGCGAGAAGGTGACCGCGCCGAGCGCGGACCGCTCCTTCGGCCGCTTGGGCGGCCGGGCCGGGCGGGCCGGCGCCGGCGGGGCGGGCGGGGCCGACCCGGCATACGGGCCGTGCGGGGCGAACGGCGGCCGGTAGCCCCCGGGCGGCAGCGGCGCGCCCACCGGGGCGGGCGGCGGCACGGCGGCGGGCTCGCCGAGCGGGAGTCCCGTGGTCGGGGCGGCCGACCAGGCCGGGGTCGCCTCGGTGCCGGGCCATGCCTCGCCGGACCGGCTGCCCGGGACGGCCGGCGGCCGCGCCAGGGTGGGCTCCGGCTCCGACCAGGCGGGCCGGGCGGCGGTGGTCGCGGGCCAGCCGGTGGAGAGCGGCGTGGCCGGGTATCCCGGCTCGGACGCGGCGGAGATGGGCGCGGGCGGGTAGCCCGGCTCGGACGCGGCGGAGACCGGCGCGGGAGGGTAGCCCGGCTCGGGCCGGGCGGCCGGCGGTGCGGTGACCGGCGGCTCGCCGGACCACGGCGCCGGGGCGGCCTCGGCCGGCGCGCCGGACCAGGGCGCGGACGGGGTGGCGGCCGACGGGACCGGTCCGGCGGCGGCCGGCGTGCCGGGAGCGGGCGTAGCGGCCGGCGCCGGCCAGGCCACCGGGGGAACCGGGCCGGGAGGCGCGCCGGAGGGCGCCCCGGGCCCCGCCGTCCGGGTCGCCGGGCCGCGCTGGTCGCGGTTGAGCAGCAGCGCGCCGCCGATGAGGATCACCGCGCCGAGCAGGATCGCCCGGAACCCGTTGGTGACGACGTAACCGAAGCCGACCGCGACCACGATGCTGAGCACGATCACGGTGATCGGGGACATGCTGGACCGGCCGCGGCCGAGCATCGACTCGACTGGCGAGGCGGTGTCCCCCTCGCCGGGGATGATCAGCCACGCGGTGACGTAGACCAGGATGCCGATGCCGCCGAAGAAGCCCAGGACGGCCAGGAGCACCCGCCACAGCACCGGGTCGGTGTTGGTGGCCCGGCCGATCGCCGCGCAGACGCCGGCCAGGTAGCGGCCCTCCCGCGGGCGGACCAGCCCGTACCGGGAGGTGAAGCCGGCGCCGCCGGGCGGTGGCGCGTACCCGGTGGGTGGCGGGTCGCCGAACGGCGCGCCACCGGTGGGCGGCGGGGTGAAGCCGGGCGGCGGGGGTGCCGTGGCGTCGGCGGCGGTGGGCGCCGTCCCCGGCGGGGGTGGCGGTGGCCCGTCCTGTGCTGCCGCCCCGGGGCGGGGCGGACGGGCAGCGTCCTCGGTCATGCCTCCGATCCTGCTGCCCGGGCCGCCCGAGCGTCCTCCGGACCCGACCCTGACCCCACCCTGAGATCCCGGGGCCGCGAATGTCCGGGGCGTCCCCGTGGTCCGGGGCGGTACGGCCGTGTGACGATCGGGATGTCGGCCGCCGCCGGCACGCCGTCCCCGACCCGGGAGCCTCCGATCAGCAGCACCGTGACCCCGCACCCCCCGCGCCTCTACCGGGCCACCGAGCACCGGCTGGCCGCCGGGGTGGCCGCCGGCATCGCCGAGCACCTGGGCATCTCGGTGCTCCGGGTCCGGGTCGCCTTCATGGTGCTGCTCGGGCTGAGCGGTCTGGGGCTGCTGCTCTACGCCGCCTTCTGGGCGGTCGTCCCGCCGCGGCCCGGTGACACCGCCGTCCCGCCCCGCCGCGACCTCGCCCAGCTGCTGCCGTTCGTGGCCATCGGGCTGGGCGTGCTGCTGCTCCAGGTCGTCGCGTTCGACTCGGTGGGCGCGGCCGGCACCGCCGGCTGGCTGGTCGCCATCATCGCGGTCGGGGCCGGTGTCATCTGGCACCAGTCGGCGCCGGAGCGCCGCCGGCAGTGGGGCGGCTCGATGGCGGTGCCCTGGCTGGGCGCGGTGGTGGAGGAGAGCGACCGGCGCGCGTTCGTGCTCCGCTTCATCGGCGGCGGCGTGCTCGTCGCGGTCGGCATCATCGGCGTGGCGGCGGTCTACTCGCCGGCGCAGAACTTCGACGCGGTGCTCAACGGCATCATCTTCGCGCTGGTCGGGCTGGCCGGCGTGGGCGTGGTGACGGGCCCGGTGCTCTGGCGCACCTGGAACCAGCTCCGCTCGGAGCGCGAGGGGCGGATCCGGGAGCAGGAGCGGGCCGAGCTGGCCGCCATGGTGCACGACCAGGTGCTGCACACCCTCGCCCTGATCCAGCGCAACGCCGCCGACGTCAAGACGGTGCAGCGGCTCGCCCGGGGCCAGGAGCGTTCGCTGCGGAACTGGCTCTACAAGCCGACCGCCTCCCCGACCGAGCGCTTCGCGGCCGCCCTGGAGCAGGCCGCCGCCGAGGTGGAGGACACCTTCGCCATCACCGTGGAGACGGTGGTGGTCGGCGACCGGGAGACCGACGAGCGGGTCGGCGCGCTGGTCGCCGCGGCCCGGGAGGCGCTGGTCAACGCGGCCCGGCACGCCGAGGTGCGCACCGTCTCGCTCTATGCCGAGGTGGAGCCGGAGCAGGTGAGCGCCTTCATCCGGGACCGGGGCAAGGGCTTCGACCCGGATACGGTGGAGGATCACCGGCACGGGGTCCGGGGTTCGATCATCGGACGGATGAAGCGGCACGGTGGCCGGGCGGAGATCCGGTCCGAGCCGGGGGAAGGGACCGAGGTCCGGCTGATCCTGCCGATCAGCGGCTCCGGCTCCACGGCGGAAAGGGACAGATGACCATGGTCGAGCAGGAACCGGTCGAGGGCGCGGCGCCCCGGGACGGGCGGCTGCGCGTGTTCCTCGTCGACGACCACGCGATGTTCCGGGCCGGCGTCCGCGCCGAACTCGGCGCGCGCGTCGAGGTGGTCGGCGAGGCCAGCACGGTGGCGGAGGCCGTCAGCCGCATCGCGGCGATGCAGCCGGACGTGGTGCTGCTCGACGTGCACATGCCCGACGGCGGCGGCCGGGCGGTGCTGGAGGCCATGCGGCGTACGCACCCGCAGGTGCGGTTCCTCGCGCTGAGCGTGTCCGACGCCGCCGAGGACGTGATCGGGCTGATCCGGGCGGGTGCCCGGGGCTACGTCACGAAGACCATCTCGCCGGAGGAGCTGACCGACGCGATCCGGCGGGTGGCCGACGGGGACGCGGTGTTCAGCCCGCGGCTGGCCGGTTTCGTGCTGGACGCCTTCGCGTCCCGGCCGGACGCGCCGGTGGCCGACCCCGAGCTGGACCAGCTCACCAACCGGGAGCGCGAGGTGCTCCGGCTGCTCGCCCGCGGGTACGCGTACAAGGAGATCGCCCGGGAGCTCTACATCTCGATCAAGACGGTCGAGACTCACGTCTCCAACGTGTTGCGCAAGCTCCAGATGTCCAACCGCTACGAGCTGTCCCGCTGGGCCGCCGACCGCCGGCTGGTCTGACCGCTCCGCCGGCCCGGGGCGTCACTCCGTGGTGCGCAGCACGGTGAACGCCTCGGCCAGCCGGCCCGGTGGCAGGCCGGCGTTGTCGGCCACGGTGGTGAGCCGGTCGCGGACCCAGGTCGGCACGTCCAGGTGCGCGGTCTGCGACCGGTGCGCCTCCATCGCGGCGATCTTGCGGTCGATCCGGTCGGTCACGTCGACGGCGTGGTCCGGGGCGGGCCCGCCCGCGTACCAGATCTCCCGGACCACCCACGGCTCCAGCCCCTCGTCGAGCAGTTCGGGGAAGGCGAAGCGGTTGCGCGCGTCGGGGTAGACGGCGCAGGTGGCGGCCTCGCCGACGGCCAGGTGGTCGGGGTGGCTCGGGCCGGTCAGGTGTTCCCAGCGTCGCAGCGGCGAGCTGGTCAGCACCCGGTCCGGCCGGAACCGGCGGATCGCGGCGCTGATCTGCCGGCGCAGCGTCAGGCTGGGGCTGAGCAGGCCGTCGGTGTGGCCGTCGAGGAAGTCGACCCGGTGGACGCCGACCGCGGCGGCCGCCGTGCGCTGCTCCGCCTCGCGCCGGGCCGGCATCTCCTCGCGCGGCGTGTCGTCGAAGCCGCCGGAGTCGCCCCGGGTGGCGATGAGGTACGCCACGTCGATACCCTCATCCACCCAGCCGGCGATGGTGCCCGCACAGCCGAAGTCGACATCGTCCGGATGGGCAAAAACCGCGAGGGCTCTGCGGACGTCGGGCAGCACCGGAGCGGACGCGGGGAAGCTCACGGTGCCGAGCCTACGCGGGTGGTCTCGTCCCGTCTGGTCGTGTCTTACCTGTTCAGCAGGGTGCGACACGGGCGTTTCATGATCTTTTCTCAAGTATCGGCAACGTGGCGGGCAACTAACGGCTTGATAACGGCACCTTCACGCAAAGGGCTGGTGAGTGTCACAGTGGCAGCACCTCACCCCCCGGTGTGAGGCACCCCGTCGGGCCCGCCGACCACGTGACGCCGCCTCCGCGCGCCGCGCGTGGCCGTCGACCCTGCGCGGTGTCTGCGTCGAAGGGTGTGGCGCCCGGCGGATCGGTCCCCCTGGGGTGTCCCGATTTCCTCTGCGGTAAACCGGCGTCCTGTGGTTCGGGTCGTCGGCGGTGTCACCCCCCAAAACGTGCGTGAAACCCACGACGGAACCAGGTTAGAAAGAGGAGGCCCCTCGGAATGAGAGTCTCGAAGCGGGCGAGCGGCGCGCTCGCGGTGGGCGCGGCGTTCGCGCTCATCGCGTCCGGCTGCTCCAGCGGCAACGACGACGGTGGCGACGCCGGCGCCAGCAAGGACGGCGCGATCGTCATCGACGGCACCCAGCCGGAGAACCCCCTGGTTCCGGCGAACACCACCGAGACCGGTGGTGGCAAGATCATTGACTGGATGTGGAGCGGTCTGGTCGAGTACCCCAACAACGGTGGGGCGCCGCAGAACCTGCTGGCCGAGTCGATCGAGACGAGCGACTCCAAGGTCTTCAAGATCAAGATCAAGCAGAACACCAAGTTCCACGACGGCACCACCGTCAAGGCCGAGAACTTCGTGAAGGCCTGGAACTGGGCGGCCTACGGCCCGAACGGCGCGCAGAACGCCTCGTTCTTCGCCGACATCCAGGGCTTCGCCGACACCTACACCGAGGACCCGGACGGCCCGGACGGCCCGAAGAAGGCACCGGAGCCGAAGGCCAAGGAGCTCTCCGGCCTGAAGGTCGTCGACGACTGGAACTTCGAGGTCACGCTCTCCGCGCCGACCGCCGTGTTCCCGACCAAGCTCGGCTACAGCGCCTTCATGCCGCTGCCGGACGCCTTCTTCTCCACCACCCCGGCGGAGTTCGGCAAGAAGCCGATCGGTAACGGCCCGGTCAAGCTCGTCTCCTGGCAGGACGACGTCGAGATCAAGCTCACCCGCTTCGACGACTACAGCCTGCGCGACAAGATGAAGGTCAAGGACGTCACCGTCAAGATCTACCAGGACGACACGGCGGCCTACAACGACCTGCTCGCCGGCAACCTGGACTTCCAGCAGCAGGTCCCGGTCTCCTCGCTGGCCGGTGACAAGTGGAAGACCGACCTGGGCGAGCGGGCGATTTCGTCGACCACCCCGTCGACCGGCATCATCGCCTTCCCGATCTACGACAAGCGCTTCCAGGACAAGAACCTGCGTCGCGCCATCTCGCTGTCGATCAACCGCCAGGAGATCACCGACAAGATCTTCTTCGGTAACCGGAAGCCGGCCGACAGCTGGGCCAACCCGCTGACCCCGGGTGCCAAGCCGGGCAACTGCACCGCCTGCAAGTTCGACCCGACCCAGGCCAAGCAGCTGCTCCAGCAGGCCGGTGGCTTCCAGGGCAAGCTGACCCTGTCGTACAACGCGGACGCCAGCCACAAGGAGTGGATGGAGGCCGTCGCCCAGCAGATCAAGACCAACCTGGGCATCGACGCCGTCGCCGTGGGTGTGCCGACCTTCGCGGTCTTCCGGGCGAACATCAACGCCTACAAGATGACCGGTGCCTACCGGGCCGGCTGGCAGCAGGACTACCCGGACGTGGAGAACTGGATCAACCCGCTCTACGTGACCGGCGGTTCCTCGAACGACGGCAAGTACAGCAACCCGCAGGTGGACGCCCTCGCCAAGGAGGCCTCGTCGGCCCCCAGCCTCGACCAGGCCCACGAGAAGTTCGCCAAGGCCGTCGAGCTCATCGACCAGGACGTCCCGTCGATGCCGATCTACTTCGGTGGCCAGCAGTCCGGCCACTCGGAGAAGATCAAGAAGATGGAGCTGACCAACGTCGGCGAGCTCGACATCACCTCGGTCGAGCTCTGATCCGAACGGTCTGACCCCGGGTCGGGCTCGCCTACCGGTGAGCCCGACCCGGGGCCGTTCCGCGAGGGGGTGTACAACAAACCCCTCGCACGTTGTCACCATCCGTGTCGGCCGTCCGACGCGCCCCCTGTCTGGAGGACCACCCCATGGGCCGTTATCTGTTGAGACGGCTGCTGCAACTCGTGCCGGTCTTCATCGGTACGACGTTCCTGATCTACTGGCTCGTCTGGTCGGTGCCGGGCGACCCCTTCGCCGGCAAGTGCGGCGACCGCGGTTGCCCCCCGAACTACCGGGCCATGATGACCGAGAAATACCATCTCGACGATTCGATCTGGGTGCAGTACGCCAGCTACATGAAGAACCTTTTCCAGGGCGACTTCGGTATCACGTTCGGCGGTCGCGAGATCAGCGACATCATCTCCACGTCGTACCCGAACACCCTGAAGCTGGCGGTGGTCGCGCTCGCCATCGAGGCCATCATCGGTCTCGGCGCGGGCGTCCTCACCGGCCTTCGGCGCAACGGCTTCCTGGACAACCTGGTCCTGATCTCCACCCTCTTCCTGATCGCGCTGCCGGTCTTCGTCATCGGCTTCGTGCTCCAGTGGCTCCTCGGCGTCAAGTGGGGGATCATCAACCCCACCGTTTCCAACGAGATGCGGTTCAGCGAGCTGATCGTGCCGGGCTTCGTGCTCGGTAGCGCCTCGATGGCGTACATCGCCCGGGTGGCGCGCACCAGCATCGCCGAGAACCGGCGGGCCGACTACGTCCGCACCGCCATCGCCAAAGGCCTGCCCATGCGCCGGGTCGTCGGCGTGCACCTGCTGCGCAACTCGCTCATCCCGGTCGTCACCCTGCTCGGCACCGACCTCGGCGCCCTGATGGGCGGCGCGATCATCACCGAGGGCATCTTCGGCATCAACGGCATCGGCCGCCAGGTGCTCCGGGCGATCGTCACCAAGGAAAGCGCTACCGTTGTCGGCATCGTGGTGGTGCTGGTGGTCGTCTATCTCGTGATGAACCTGCTGGTGGACCTGCTCTACGCCGCCCTGGACCCGAGGATCCGCTATGAGTGACCCGAGTACCGCGTCGATCGTCTCGACGCCGCCCGCGACCATGCCGACCGAGGCCGGTTCCGGCGCGCCCACCAACGCCGGCCTGCCGGAGAACGCGCAGAAGTCGCAGAAGCCCCGCGGCCTGCTCGGCGACGCCTGGCGCGACCTGCGCCGCAAGCCGCTGTTCTGGATCTCCGCCACCTTCATCGTGCTCTTCGTGGTGATGGCGGCCTTCCCGTCGCTGTTCACCTCCGGCGACGCCGTCAACGGCGCGCTGTCCCGCAGCCGGGTCGAGCCGTCGGCCGACGCCTGGTTCGGCTACGACGTGCAGGGCCGCGACGTGTACGCCCGGGTGATCTACGGCGCCCGCGCCTCGATCGTGGTGGCGCTGCTGTCGACCATCGGCACCCTGCTGTTCGGTGGCGCGATGGGCATCATCGCCGGCTACCGCGGCGGCTGGGTGGACGCCGTGCTCTCCCGGATCGCGGACATCTTCTTCGGCCTGCCGTTCGTGCTCGGCTCGATCGTCATCCTGACCACGTTCAACGGCTCGGGCACCGACAACGGTGAGTGGACGATCATGGGGCTGGTCATCCTGTCCCTGACCGTGCTGAGCTGGCCGGTCGTCATGCGCCTCATGCGCTCCTCGGTGCTCGCCACCAAGGAGGCCGACTACATCGTGGCGGCCCGCGCGCTGGGCGCCGGCACCGGCCGGATCATCCTCAAGCACCTGCTGCCGAACTGCCTGGCCCCGCTGCTGGTCTACGGCACGATCATGGTCGGCTCGTTCATCGGCGCGGAGGCCACGCTGTCCTTCCTGGGCATCGGCCTGAAGAGCCCGGTGGTCTCCTGGGGCATCATGATCAGCGAGGCGCAGAACTACATCCGGGTCTCGCCGTTCCTGCTGTTCTTCCCCTCCGCGTTCCTCGTCATCGCCGTGCTGAGCTTCGTGATGCTCGGCGAGGCGGTCCGCGAGGCCCTCGACCCGAAGCTCCGATAGGGGAACTGAGTTGTCCGACATTCTCGTGTCCGAGCAGTCCGCGCCGGGCGCCGACGGATCCGGCCGCCCCTCGGGCCGCCTGCTCGAGGTCGACGGCCTGCGGGTGGAGTTCCGCACCCGGGACGGTGTCGCCAAGGTCATCAACGGGGTCACGTACCACGTCGACGCGGGGGAGACCCTCGCCGTGCTCGGCGAGTCCGGCTCCGGCAAGAGCGTCACCGCGCAGACCATCATGGGCATCCTCGACACCCCGCCCGGCTTCGTCACCGGGGGCCAGGTCCGCTTCCACGGCAAGGACATGCTCAAGATGTCCCCCGAGCAGCGGCGCCGGATCCGTGGTGAAGGCATTGCGATGATCTTCCAGGACTCGCTCTCCGCCCTCAACCCGGTTTTCACCGTCGGCTTCCAGATCGCCGAGCAGTTCCGCATCCGGCGCGGCATGAGCCGCTCGGACGCCAAGAAGCGCGCGATCGAGATGCTCGACCAGGTGAAGATCCCGAACGCCAAGGGCCGGTACAGCAACTACCCGCACCAGTTCTCCGGCGGTATGCGGCAGCGCGCCATGATCGCCATGTCGCTGGCGCTCGACCCCGAGGTGCTGATCGCCGACGAGCCCACCACCGCGCTGGACGTGACCGTGCAGGCCCAGATCATGGACCTGCTCGGTGAGCTCCAGCGGGAGCGGCAGATGGGCATGATCCTGATCACCCATGACCTCGGCGTGGTCGCCGACGTCGCGGACCGGATCGCGGTCATGTACGCCGGCCGGATCGTCGAGGAAGCCGACGTGTACGACCTGTACGCCAAGCCGGCGCACCCGTACACCCTCGGCCTGCTCAACTCGATCCCGCGGATGGACGAGAAGGGGCAGGAGCTCCGTACCATCAAGGGCCTCCCGCCGAACCTGATGAACATCCCGCCGGGCTGCGCCTTCAACCCGCGCTGCCCCATGGCGCAGCCGGTGTGCCGGGAGAAGGTGCCCCCGCTTCTGCAGTTGGGCCGCGGCCGGGCCAGCGCCTGCCACTTCGCCGAGGAGCTCGTGAACCGTGACTGAGAACATCATCGAGGTCCGTGACCTGGTCAAGCACTACCCCGTGACCCGGGGTGTGGTGTTCAAGAAGACCATCGGTCACGTCAAGGCGGTCGACGGCGTCTCCTTCGACCTGAAGGCCGGCGAGACGCTGGGCGTGGTCGGTGAGTCCGGCTGCGGCAAGTCGACGCTCGCCCGGGTGCTGATGAACCTGGAGAAGCCGACCGCCGGCCAGGTGCTCTACAAGGGCCAGGACATCTCCAAGCTCTCCGGCGGCGCGCTGCGGCGCCTCCGCCGGCAGATCCAGCTGGTGATGCAGGACCCGTACACCTCGCTGAACCCGCGCATGACGGTCGGTGACCTGATCGGCGAGCCGTTCGAGATCCACCCCGAGGTGGCTCCGCGGCGGTCCCGCCGGGACAAGGTCAAGGAACTGCTCGACCTGGTCGGCCTCAACCCGGAGCACATCAACCGGTACCCGCACCAGTTCTCCGGCGGCCAGCGGCAGCGCATCGGCATCGCCCGGGCGCTGGCCCTGCGGCCCGAGGTCATCGTCTGCGACGAGCCGGTGTCGGCCCTGGACGTGTCGATCCAGGCGCAGGTGATGAACCTGCTGGAGAAGCTCCAGGCCGAGTTCGGCCTCTCGTACGTCTTCATCGCCCACGACCTGTCGGTCGTGCGCCACCTCTCCGACCGGGTCGCCGTGATGTACCTGGGCAAGATGGTGGAGGTCGGCACCGAGGACGAGATCTACGAGCGGCCGACCCACCCGTACACCCAGGCGCTGCTGTCGGCCGTGCCGGTGCCGGACCCGACCGTGCGGGAGAGCAAGGCGATCATCCGGCTCCAGGGTGACGTCCCCTCGCCGGTCAGCCCGCCCTCGGGCTGCCGGTTCCGCACCCGGTGCTGGAAGGCGCAGGACATCTGCGCCCAGGAGGTGCCGCTGCTTCAGATCCGGCCGGGCTCGGACCACCCGAGCGCCTGCCACTTCGCGGAGAAGCGGGAGATCGTCGCCACCCACGAGGCGGCCTGATCCACCCCGGACCGCCTGCCGGCGTCAGCCCGACGCCGGCAGGCGGTTCGTCGTATCCGGCGGGCTGCCGGGCCGCCCGCCGGGGCCCCTCACAGCGGTCCGCGGCCGGCACGCAGCAGCAGGAGCGCGAGCTGGGTGCCGTCCGCGCCGAGCGCCTGGCGGAACCGCTCCAGGATCTCCCGCTCGCGGGAGAGCACCAGCCGGGTGCCGCCGGAGGCCATCCGCGTGGCCCCGACCTCCTGGGAGAGCGCGGCCCGCTCCTGCCAGAGGGCGATGATGGTGCGGTCGATCTCGTCGATCCGCTCCCGGATCTCGCTGATCCGCTCGGCCGCCGCCGAGTCGTCGGTGCCGGTCCGGGCCGCCGCGGCCCCGGTCGGGTCACCGTCGGCGGTCCGGTCGTGCGGCGCCAGGCTGCCGCTGGACTCCACCACGTCAGTCATCATCGTCGTACCCCTCGGGGTCTCGGGCCCGGTACCCGGATCCCGGGACGGAAAAGCCCCGGGCTCCAGGAGCCCGGGGCTTTTCGTAGGTCTGTGATCAGGCGCGACCCACGGCTGCCGGACTCCCGGTGCCGTAGTAAAAGTAGAAGCGCTGACCGAACACGCCGTCGAGTATGCCGACCCGGGGGCGGCACGCGCAAGGAAACCCGCCAACAGGTGGGACGTGACGTCGCCGTCGCGTCGGGGCCGCGCGGGCGGGAAGTGTCCGGCCGTCGGCATAGACTTCCGGTGCGATGCATCCTCTCTTCGACATCCCCGCGTCCCCGCCCGCGCCGGAGCCCGGGGCGACCCCGCCGCACCGGCCCGGGACCCACGACTCCGGCCCCGCGCCGCGCCGCGACCCGAGGCCGTCGGCCCGGCCGGACCCGCAGGCCCTCCTCGCCGGCCTGAACGGCCCCCAGCGGGACGCGGTCACCCACTCCGGTTCGCCGCTGCTCATCGTGGCCGGCGCCGGCTCCGGCAAGACTCGGGTGCTGACCAACCGGATCGCCTACCTGCTCGCCGCGCGCGACGTGCACCCCGGCGAGATCATCGCGATCACCTTCACCAACAAGGCCGCCGGTGAGATGAAGGAGCGGGTCGCCGCGCTGGTCGGCCCACGTGCCCGGTTGATGTGGGTGTCGACCTTCCACTCGGCCTGCGTCCGGATCCTGCGCGCCGAGCACGAGCACGCCGGCCTGAAGTCCACCTTCTCGATCTACGACGCCGACGACTCCCGCCGGCTCATGCAGCTGGTCGCCCGCGAGCTGGACCTGGACCCGAAGCGCCACCCGGCGCGCGGCCTGGCCGCCCAGGTCTCCAACCTGAAGAACGAGCTGGTCGACCCGGAGGAGTTCGCCGGCCGGGCCAAGGGCCCCAACGAGCGGGCGCTGGCCGAGGCCTACACGCTCTACCAGCGGCGGCTGCGCGAGGCGCACGCGCTGGACTTCGACGATCTGATCATGACCACGGTGCACCTGCTCCAGTCGCACCCCCACGTCGCGGAGAGCTACCGGCGGCGGTTCCGGCACGTGCTGGTCGACGAGTACCAGGACACCAACCACGCCCAGTACGTGCTGATCAAGGAGCTGGTCTCCGGCACCGAGGGCGTCCCGCCGGCCGAGCTGTGCGTGGTCGGTGACGCCGACCAGTCGATCTATGCGTTCCGCGGCGCCACCATCCGCAACATCCTGGAGTTCGAGCGCGACTTCACCGACGCCCGCACGATCCTGCTGGAGCAGAACTACCGCTCCACCCAGACCATCCTCAACGCCGCCAACGCGGTGATCGACCGGAACACCTCCCGCAAGCCCAAGCGGCTGTGGAGCGACGCCGGCGCGGGCGAGCAGATCGTCGGCTACGTGGCCGACACCGAGCACGCCGAGGCGGACTGGGTGGCCCGGGAGATCGACCGGCTGGTCGACGCCGGCGACACCCGCCCGGGCGACGTGGCCGTCTTCTACCGCACCAACGCCATGTCCCGGGTCTTCGAGGAGGTGTTCATCCGGGTCGGCCTGCCCTACAAGGTGGTCGGCGGGGTGCGCTTCTACGAGCGCAAGGAGGTCCGCGACGCGCTGGCCTACCTGCGCGCGGTGGTCAACGACGACGACACGGTCAGCCTGCGCCGGATCCTCAACACGCCGCGCCGGGGCATCGGGGAGCGGGCCGAGGCGTGCGTGGAGGCGCTGGCCGGCCGCGACCGGATCTCCTTCGGCGCGGCGCTGCGCCGGGCCAAGGACGCCCCCGGGATCTCCACCCGGGCGGCCAACGGCATCGCCGAGTTCGTCGCGCTGCTCGACGACGCCCGCGAGCTGGCCGCCACCGGCACCCCGGAGGAGGTGCTGGAGGCCCTGCTGACCCGCTCGGGCTACCTGGCCGAGCTGGAGGAGAGCCTCGACCCGCAGGACGCCGGCCGGGTGGACAACCTCCAGGAACTGGTCAGCGTCGCCCGGGAGTACACCGAGCGGATCGAGGCGCTGGGGGCGGAGGACGAGCGGGCCACCCTGGCCGGCTTCCTGGAGCAGGTGGCGCTCGTCGCCGACGCCGACCAGATCCCCGCCGACGACCCGGACCACCAGGGCGTGGTGACCCTGATGACCCTGCACACCGCCAAGGGCCTGGAGTTCCCGGTGGTGTTCCTGAGCGGCCTGGAGGACGGCGTCTTCCCGCACCTGCGCTCGCTGGGCGACACCCGGGAGCTGGAGGAGGAGCGGCGGCTGGCCTACGTGGGCATCACCCGCGCCCGGCAGCGCCTCTACCTGTCCCGGGCGGTCACCCGCTCGGCGTGGGGTGCGCCGGCCTACAACCCGCCGTCGCGCTTCCTGGAGGAACTGCCCACCGAGCTGGTGCGCTGGGAGCGCACCGAGGGGGCGTACACCTCGTGGGCCGGTGGGGGCGGCGGCGTCGGCGGCCGGGCGGACCGTGTGCCCGGCGGGCGCGGCGGCTTCACCGGGGGCACGCCCAAGGCGACCCAGCTCGCCAAGCGGCTCGGGGTGGACGCCAGCCGGCTGGCCACGGCCAGCGAGCTGAAGCAGGCGCCCAAGGTGTCGGTGGGCGACCGGGTCAACCACCAGCGCTACGGCCTCGGCCGGGTGCTCGCGGTGGAGGGGCAGGGCCCGGGCGCCCGGGCGCAGATCGACTTCGGCGACCAGACCATGTGGCTGGTCCTCCGGCACGCCCCGATCGACAAGCTCTGAGTCGAGTGAGGCCCGGCCCGGCGACGCGCCGGACCGGGCCCCTCCCTCGTGCCGTGGCCCGTCAGCAGGCCACGTCGATGCCCCGGGCGCGCAGGAACGGCGCCGGGTCGATCTGGTTCCACATGGCGCCCTTGTGCACCTCGAAGTGCAGGTGCGGGCCCGTGGCGTCACCGGTGGCGCCCTCGTAGCCGATGACCTGGCCGGCCTTCACCTTGTCGCCGACGCTGACGATCAGCCGGCTCTGGTGGGCGTAGTGGGTCAGGTAGCCGTTGGCGTGGTCGATGAAGACCGAGTTGCCGTAGCCGTCACCGGCGTCGCCGGCCTTGACCACGGTGCCCGCCGCGGCGGCGTGGATCGGCGTGCCCGCCGGCATGGCGAAGTCGATACCGGCGTGCAGGGTGCCCCACCGCTGCCCGTAGCAGGAGGTGATCTCGGCGCCCTTCATGGGGATGACCCAGGCCGGCTTCGGCTTGGTGGTCTTCTTCGGCGTCGGCTTGGGCTTGGGCTTGGCCGAGGCGGTCTTCGTCGGCGTCGGGCCGGCCGCGCTCGGGCTCGGCGACGCGGTGACCGAAGGGGTGACCGGGGCGGTCGACTCGCGGGTCGACCGATCGGCGCGCGCGGCCGCCTCAGCGCGCGCCTGGGCCTCGAAGTCCACCGCGGTGGGGGTCGGGGCACCGTGGTCGGCCGTGGCGACGGAGACGCCGCCGACACCGAGGCCCAGCAGGGCCACCGCGCCGACGACGAGATATGCGGTACGCCGGACCGGGCGCTGGCGCCGGTGCCGGGCGGGAGCGATGTCCGGGGTGTTCTCGTTCTGGATGGAGCTGTCTTCCTGCACGGAAACCTTCATCAGTCGAGGGGCACGTGACCTCGAAATACTGGTGTCGGCCGTGCTCTTGCCGGGTACGGGGTTCCGGAGGACGGGCGGGGCACGGGACGCCACCTGCCCGGGTTTCCGCCGCTCTGGTCGGTTCGGTGCCGAAAAGGATCATGCGCGGCTGTGGTGCCGGCCACATTCGTCGCTGTGACCCAGCAGACTTCGCCACAGACGAAACCGCCCGGATCGACTGATCCGGGCGGTCAACGGGCGATACGCAGCGTCAGGACGCGGCTACCTCGCTGTAGATTGCCTCGACTTCGAGCTGGATGTCCACTCCGCGGTCCTGGAGCCACGGCACGGGGTCGAGCGGCTGGCCGTTGACATGGATCTCCAGGTGCAGGTGCGAACCGTAGGAGTGGCCGGTGTTACCGACCAGGCCGAGCTGCTGGCCGGCCTTCACCTGCTGACCCTCCTTGACGGTGACCGCCGAGGAGTGACCGTAGATGGCCTCGCTGCCGTCCGCGTGCCGGACGATCACCGCGTAGCCGTAGCCGCCGAACCAGCCGGCCTTGGTGACCTGGCCGTCGTGGATCGCCTGGTAGGGCGTGCCCTCCGGGGCGACCAGGTCGATACCGGTGTGCAGCTTGCCCCAGCGCATGCCGTAGGGCGACTGGAAGTCGTAACCGTGCAGGGGGAGCAGCCAGGTGTCCTGCTCCGCGGCGGTCTTGCCGCCGCGCTCGTCGCGGGTGGCGCGGTCGTCGCTCTTGGCCCGGGCGGCGGCGTCCTGGCTGGTGATCGAGGCCTGCTTGAGCTCGTCGAGGACCGACGGGCTGACGCTCTTGGCGTCGGGGAGGGCGTTCGCGCCGAGGGCGACGATGCCGGCTCCCACGAAGGCGGTGGTCACCACCGCGGCGTAGCGGCTCCGCGGGGGGGTGGGTACGCGGCGGCGGCCGCGATATCGATCGGGCTCAGACGACAGGCGCTGGCGCACGCACACCCTCCGTTGTCGGGGATCCGATGCGACTCCGGACCGTTCGGTGAAGCTCGGCCGAACCTCCGGTGTCGCGTCGTCACCCGTCCGTGGACCTGATGACAACCGTGGACACGTTAGCCAACCGCCACTCCTGTCACAAGCCGAAGCGCCGAATTGGCGTTTCTTTCTGTCCGTTTCCGTCCGCTCTTGTCATAGCTCGTGCCGCCGGTCGGGTGGCCCGGCAACCGCCCGTTCGTCGCGGACAGTGACCGTTCGGCGGAGGTGTCCGGCTTCCGGTGTGCGAGGCTGGGCGATAAGGCGCAGCCCCGGTTTCCGGCCCCCGGCGGGCCGGGTTACCGTTCGTTCAGGTCAGGAGTGCCGGAGCCGGTGAAAGGTGTGCGCTGATGAGCTCTCGTATCCGGGTCGTCGTCGCGAAGCCCGGCCTGGACGGCCACGACCGGGGCGCGAAGGTGGTCGCCCGTGCCCTGCGGGACGCGGGCATGGAGGTCATCTACACCGGCCTGCACCAGACCCCGGAGCAGATCGTGGAGACCGCGATCCAGGAGGACGCCGACGCCGTCGGCCTCTCGGTGCTCTCCGGCGCGCACATGACCCTCTTCAAGCGGGTCCTGGAGCTGCTCGCCGAGCGCGACGCGGCCGACATCGTGGTCTTCGGCGGGGGCATCATCCCGGACGCCGACATCCCGGAACTCCAGCGGCTCGGCGTCGCCAAGATCTTCACGCCCGGCGCCACCACCCAGTCGATCGTGGAGTGGGTCCGGGAGAACGTCGCCCAGCCGGTCGCCTGACCTCCGGCCCCCGTCCGCGTCGATCAAGAAGTTCGCGTCAGTAATGCGCGCGTTCCCGACGCAAACTTCTTGATCAACCGCGCTGGCTGTCGGGGGCGGGCGGATGGGGTCGGTGCGTTCGCTGCGAACTTGATGACGTGGACGGATCGGACTCGGGACGTTCTCCGGTCTTTCCTCAGAGCCTTTGGAACTGACGTCGCCTTTCGAGCTGACGTCGGCGGCGGCGCCGCGCGGCTGGTGGGCGATCCGGTGTGAGTCGTTCACGACATCACGTTCGTAGCGGCTCATGAGGTGCCGCTCGGCGCCCGTGTGCGGACAGGGGGAGGGGCCGGACGCACCCCTCACACGTCCGGCCCCTCTATGCACGATGCCCCGCCGCCACCCCTCGACCGACAGGGCATCGGCCGCTCCCGTCGTCGCGCCTGACCAGCGCTCCGACATCAGACTCAACGACGCCCCCAACAGGGGGTTACGCCTGTTCCCCAACATCCCCCGGACGGCTGACAGCCCGCATCCCGGGCACCTCGGACCGGCCCGTTTCCCGGAGGCCTCGCGGCCCGGGCGCGGGCCGTAAGGTGTGCCTGCCCGGACCGCGTCCCGCGGTCGACGACCCCGCCGGGAGTCCGCCGTGACCCAGCCGCCGTACCCGCAGCCCGACTCCGCCGGTGGCCGGCCCGCACCGCCCGCCGGATGGCCCGCCCAACAGCCCGGCCCCGGTTGGCCGGGCCCGTACCAGCAGCCCGCCGCTCCCTATCAGCAGCCGGGTCCTTATCCACAGCACGCGCCGTATCAGCAGCCCGGGCCGGGCGGGCCGCAGGCGTACCAGCCCGTCGGGCCGGGGCAGCCGCCGGTCGCGCCGACCGCGAAGCGGATTCCGGAGGACCAGCCGTTCGTGGTCCGGCCGAGCCTGGGCAAGCGGGCGCTGACCCTGGGCCTGGTGACCCTCGTGGTGGGCCTGGTGCTGGCCTGCCCGATCGGCCTCGCCGCGTCGTCGGAGGGCGGCGGTGCCGGGCTGCTCTTCATCATCCCCGTGGTGATGCTCGTCTTCGCGGTGCCGGTCGGCCTCCAGCTCTGGCTGGTCTCCTCCGGCGGCCCGGTGCTCGCGCTCGGGCCGGCCGGCCTGTGGATCAAGACGCGGCCGACCCGGGGGCAGGCGATCTGGCTGCCGTGGGTGGCGGTCGAGCGGATCTACCTGCGGCGCTGGGGGCTGGAGAAGATGCTCTGCGTGAAGCCGCGGGACCCGCGGGTCGGCAGCGGGCTGGGCGCGTTCACCGCGTTCGACTCCGGGATGCAGCAGGCCTTCTTCGGCACCGGCTTCACCGCCACCGTCAATCACGCCGACCGGAGCGAGGACGAGATCATGCGAGCCGTGGCCGGGTACGCGGCCGGTCGCTGCCAGGTGGGCTGAGCCCGGCGCGACGCAGAGGTGGCTGTGCATTACCGCACACCGTGCACCCGCTCGGTTGCCGCCGGTTCCCATCTCGTTAGGCTGCGGCAAATGGCCTGTCTCTTCTGATGACAGGCGTCAAACTGATTTTCCAACGCTGGTGGCGGCGCGACGGCGCGCCGCGGAGACGGGACGGGACGCGCAATCGTGGACCTGTACGAGTACCAGGGGCGGGACCTGTTCGAGCGGCACGGGTTGCCCGTGCTCGCCGGCGGCGTCGCCACTACCCCGGAGGAGGCCCGCGCGATCGCCGAGCGCCTCGGCGGCCGGGTGGTCGTCAAGGCGCAGGTGAAGGTCGGCGGCCGCGGCAAGGCCGGCGGCGTGAAGCTGGCCGAGGGCGCGGAGGAGACGGTGGCCCGCGCCACCGACATCCTCGGCATGGACATCAAGGGTCACACGGTCCACAAGGTCATGATCACCGTGACCGCGGACGTGGCCGAGGAGTACTACTTCTCGTACCTGCTCGACCGGGCGAACCGCACCTTCCTCTGCATCGCCAGCGTGGCCGGCGGCATGGACATCGAGCAGGTCGCCGCCGACACCCCCGAGAAGGTCGTCAAGGCCCCCATCGACGCCAACACCGGCGTGGACGAGGCGAAGGCGCGCGAGATCGTGAGCGCGGCCGGCTTCCCGGCCGAGGTCGCCGACCAGGTGGTCGAGGTGGCGGTCAAGCTGTGGCAGGCGTTCGTCGCCGAGGACGCCACGCTGGTGGAGGTCAACCCGCTGGCCACGACCAAGGACGGCAAGCTGCTGCTGCTGGACGCCAAGGTCACCCTCGACGAGAACGCCGCGTTCCGGCACCCGGACCACGAGGCCCTGGTCGACCAGGCGTCGGTGGACCCGCTGGAGCAGGCCGCCAAGGAGAAGGACCTCAACTACGTCAAGCTCGACGGCGAGGTCGGCATCATCGGCAACGGCGCGGGCCTGGTCATGTCCACGCTCGACGTGGTCGCGTACGCCGGTGAGCGGCACGGCGGCGTCAAGCCGGCCAACTTCCTCGACATCGGCGGCGGCGCGAGCGCCGAGGTGATGGCGAACGGCCTGGAGATCGTCCTCTCCGACCCGTCGGTGAAGAGCGTCTTCGTCAACGTCTTCGGCGGCATCACCGCGTGCGACGCGGTCGCCAACGGCATCGTGCAGGCGCTGGCCCTCCTCGAGCAGCGCGGCGAGAAGGCCACCAAGCCGCTCGTCGTCCGCCTCGACGGCAACAACGCCGAGGCCGGTCGGGCGATCCTCGACGACGCGAACAATCCGCTGATCCAGCGGGTCGACACCATGGACGGCGCGGCCGAGCGGGCCGCCGAGCTGGCAGCTGCGGGGGTCTGACAATGGCTATCTGGCTGACCAAGGACTCCAAGGTCATCGTGCAGGGGATGACCGGTTCCGAGGGTTCCAAGCACACCCGGCGGATGCTCGCCGCCGGCACCAACGTCGTCGGCGGCGTGAACCCGCGCAAGGCGGGCCAGAAGGTCGACTTCGACGGCACCGAGCTGCCGGTGTTCGCGTCCGTCGCGGACGCCATGAAGGAGACCGGGGCGGACGTCACGGTCATCTTCGTGCCGCCGCAGTTCACCAAGGCCGCGGTGGTCGAGGCGATCGACGCCGGCATCGACCTGGCCGTGGTGATCACCGAGGGCGTGCCGGTGCACGACACCGCGGCATTCTGGGCATACAACGTGGCCCAGGGTGAGCGGACCCGGATCATCGGCCCGAACTGCCCGGGCATCGCCTCGCCGGGCGCCTCCAACGCCGGCATCATCCCGGCCGACATCACCGGCTCCGGCCGGATCGGTCTGGTCAGCAAGAGCGGCACGCTGACCTACCAGATGATGTACGAGCTGCGCGACATCGGCTTCTCCACCTGCGTCGGCATCGGTGGTGACCCGATCATCGGCACCACCCACATCGACGCCCTGGCCGCCTTCGAGGCGGACCCGGAGACCGACGCGATCGTCATGATCGGTGAGATCGGCGGCGACGCCGAGGAGCGGGCGGCCGAGTTCATCAAGGCCAACGTCACCAAGCCGGTGGTCGGTTACATCGCCGGCTTCACCGCCCCGCCCGGCAAGACCATGGGCCACGCCGGCGCCATCATCTCCGGCTCGGCGGGCACCGCCGACGCCAAGAAGTCGGCGCTGGAGGCGGTCGGCGTGAAGGTCGGCAAGACCCCGACCGAGACCGCCAAGCTGATGCGGGAGATCATGTCCGGCCGCTGAGCGGTCCCGTGACGTGCCGAGGGGGTCGACCGGTTCCGGTCGGCCCCCTCACGTTTCCTACCGGTACCAGTAGGGGGAGTAGTAGTGACCCCGGGACCGGATGACGGCGCTGGCGATGAGGTTGATGACGCCGAACGCGATGGCCAGCCAGCCTAGCAGCGGGGACCTGCCGAAACGCTTCGCGTCCCGGATCGACAGGTAGCCGAAGACGATGCCCAGGATGCCGCAGCAGAGCAGGCCGGTGATGATCCCCAGGACGCCCCAGAGGGTGGTCCGGTCCCGGCCCGCGGCCGGTGGCGGCGGTGGCGGCGGATATGGAGCGTTCACGGCTTCCTCCGAGTGGTCGGTGCCACGACAGGAAAGGTCGCGTCCTGGGCCGAGGCTAAACCGGATGGGGCCGCCGAGCCGGTGGATCAGGGAACTCGCCGCGGCGCCGGGGCGGTATCGGACTGCCGTCGCCCGCGCGGCATGCCAGAGTAGAGCCGATGTCACGCGTCACCCCTGACCAGCCCCGCCACCCCGCCGCCGAGGTCGCCGCCGACACCCGGCCGTCCGGCCGTGCCCGGCCGGCGCCGCGGGTGCCCGCGCCCCGGTCGGGGGAGCCGGCCCGCGGCCGGGCCCCGCTGCCCGTCGCCGCCGGGGTGGCGGCCCTCTGGGCCGCCGTGACGTCGTGGCTGCCGGTCACCGTGGTGCTCGGCCTGGCCCAGCTCAGCGAGGACGCCGGCTCGCTGCCCGGTGCGGTCCGCGCCGGGCTGGTCGGCTGGCTGCTCGGGCACGGCGTGCCGCTGGAGACCTCCGCCGGGCCGCTGGGCCTGGCGCCGCTGGCCCTGACCGCGCTCGCCGTCTGGCGGCTCACCCGCGCCGGGGTGCACGTGAGCCGGGCCGTCGGCGCGCGGGGCAACCGCACGCCCGGGCAGGCGCTCACCGTCGCCGTCGCGGTCGGCATCGCGTACGCGTTGCTCGGCGCCCTCGCCGCGCTCGCGGTCGGCGCGGGCGGGCTGCGGGTGTCCCCGGTCCGGGCCGGGCTGACCTTCGCGGTCCTCGGCGGGCTCGCCGCCCTGGTCGGCGCGCTGCGGACCACCGGCGTCTGGGTCCTGCTGGCCCGCCGTTCCCCGGCGGCGTTGCGCGACGGGGTGCGCACCGGTCTGGTCGCCGTCCTGCTGCTGCTCGGCGCGGGCGCCGGCGCGGCCGGGCTGGCCGTGGCCACCGGCGGCGGCGACGCGGCCGACATGATCGGGGCGTACCGGACCGGGGTGGCCGGTCAGGCAGGCATCACCCTGGTGAGCCTCGCCTATGCGCCGAACGCCACCGTCTGGTCGGCCAGTTACCTCCTCGGGCCCGGGTTCGCCGTGGGAACCGACACCGCCGTGCGGACCAGCGAGGTGTCCGTCGGCGCGCTGCCGGCCGTACCGTTGCTGGCCGGCCTGCCCCGCGGCCCGGTGGACGGGCTCGGCGGCGCGCTGCTCGCGGTGCCGGTGCTGGCCGCCATGGCGGCCGGCTGGCTGCTGGCCCGGCGGCTGCTGCGGGTCGCGGCCGACGACCGCGCGCCGGTCGGATGGGCTGCCCTGCTCGTCCCGGCGGCGCTCGCCGGCCCGGTCGCCGGGCTGCTGCTCGGCCTGGCCGCGGCGGCCTCCGGCGGTCCGCTCGGCGGCGGCCGGCTGGCCGAGATCGGCCCCGCGCCCTGGCCGGTGGCGGGCGTGGCCACCCTGGTGATCGCCGGTGGCGCCCTCCTCGGCGCCGCCGCCGGCCGCACCCTCACCCGCACTCCCACCCCGCCGCGGCCCACCGCCCCGCCCCGCCGCGCCGACTGACCGGCGCCGGGAACGGCGGAGGGGCGCCCGGCGGTGCCGGACGCCCCTCGTGGAGCCGGTTCAGGAACCGAAGTTGCTCAGGTTGATCGCGGCGCCCGCGATGGCGTTGATGATGCCGATGACCACGCCGATGCCGCCGCAGATGAGGGCGGCCTTGGCCTGGCCCGCGTTGCTCGCCTCGCCGGCCTGGACCTTCTTCTGGCCCATGACGCCGAGCACGACGCCGGCGATGCCGGCCGGGATGCCGATGATCGGGCAGCAGAGGCCGAGCACGATCGAGGCGATACCGGCGATCATGCCGATCAGGCCGAGCGTGTTGTTCTGGCCGCCGCCGGTCGGGTAGCCGGCCTGCGGGTACTGGGGCGCGGCGCCGTACGGCTGCTGCTGCGCGTACGGGTCCTGGCCGTACGGCTGGCCGGAGGTGGGCTGCTGCCCGTACGGCTGGCCCGAGGTGGGCTGCTGCCCGTACTGCGGGGCCTGCGGCGGCTGGGCGTACGGGTCCTGCCCGTACGGCTGGCCCGACGTGGGCTGCTGCCCGTACTGCGGCGCCTGCGGCTGCTGGCCGTACGGGTCGTACTGCGGGGAGGTCGGGTCCTGGTTCGGCTGCTGGCCGTAGGGGTCCTGACCGGGGTAACCGGGCTGCATCTGTGGAGCGCTCCTCAAACTGGGGGTCGACGGTCCATGGGACGCCGCGGCACACGGGCCCGGGACCAATGTCACGATGCCGACGCCGGACCGGGCGTGTGCACGGCACCGGGCGACGGCAGCGTATCGTGCCGGCGCCACGGGGGAGATCACCCGCGGTGCCGCCGCCCAGCCGTCGGACGCCCTGCCCGGCCCGATAGGGTTGCCGGGTGACCGAGCCCGCGTCCGTCGCCCGCCTCGTCGTCCTCGTCTCCGGCTCCGGCAGCAACCTCCAGGCGTTGCTGGACGCCGCCACCGACCCCGCGTACGGGGCGCGGGTGGTCGCCGTGGGCGCCGACCGCGACGGGATCGCCGGCCTGGACCGGGCCGCCGCCGCCGGCGTGCCGACCTTCGTCGAGCGGCTGAAGGACCACCCGACCCGCGAGGACTGGGACAAGGCGCTCACCGCCCGGGTCGCCGAGCACCGGCCGGATCTCGTCATCAGCGCCGGCTTCCTCAAGCTCGTCGGCCCGCAGTTCCTGGCCGCGTTCGGGGACCGCTACCTGAACACGCACAACACCCTGCTGCCGGCGTTCCCCGGCATCCACGGCCCGCGGGACGCGCTGGCGTACGGCGTCAAGGTCACCGGGGCCACCCTGTTCTTCGTCGACGCCGGGATGGACACCGGCCCGATCGTCGCCCAGGTCGCCGTGCCGGTGCGGGACGACGACGACGAGGAGACGCTCACCGAGCGCATCAAGTCCGCCGAGCGGCGCCAGCTCGTCGAGCAGGTCGGTCGGCTGGTCCGTGAAGGTTGGACGATCACCGGCAGAAAGGTCACCATCCCGTGAGTGCCACTGAGGACGTTCGCCGTCCGATCAAGCGGGCGCTGGTCAGCGTCTACGACAAGACCGGGCTGGTCGAGCTGGCCCAGGCCCTGCACCAGGCGGGGGTGGAGATCGTCTCGACCGGCAGCACCGCGTCGACGATCTCCGGCGCGGGCGTGCCGGTGACCCCGGTCGAGCAGGTGACCGGTTTCCCGGAGATCCTCGACGGCCGCGTGAAGACGCTGCACCCGAAGATCCACGGCGGCCTCCTCGCCGACCTGCGCAAGGACGCGCACGCCGCCCAGCTCGACGAGCACGGCATCGCCGGCATCGACCTGCTGGTCTCCAACCTCTACCCGTTCCAGGCCACCGTCGCCTCCGGCGCGAGCCAGGACGAGTGCGTCGAGCAGATCGACATCGGCGGTCCGGCGATGGTCCGGGCCGCGGCCAAGAACCACGCCTCGGTGGCCGTGGTGACCGACCCGGCGGCCTACCCGGTGCTGCGGGACGCGCTCGCCGAGGGCGGCTTCACCCTGGCTCAGCGCCGCGCGCTGGCGGCCCGTGCGTTCGCCGACATCGCCGACTACGACGTGGCCGTCGCCGAGTGGTTCGCCCGGGAGCTGTCGCCGGCCGCCGACGGGTGGCCGGAGTTCGCCGGGCTGGCGCTGCGCCGCCAGGCGGTGCTGCGCTACGGCGAGAACCCGCACCAGGCGGCCGCCCTCTACGCCGACCCGGCCAGCCCGGCCGGCCTGGCCCAGGCCGAGCAGCTGCACGGCAAGGAGATGTCCTACAACAACTACGTCGACGCCGACGCCGCCTGGCGGGCCGCGAACGACTTCCCCGAGCAGCCGGCGGTGGCGATCATCAAGCACGCCAACCCGTGCGGTATCGCGGTCGGGGTGGACGTGGCCGAGGCGCACCGGCGGGCGCACGCCTGCGACCCGGTGTCCGCGTACGGCGGGGTGATCGCGGTCAACCGGCCGGTCTCGGTGGAGCTGGCCCGGCAGGTCGCGGACATCTTCACCGAGGTGCTGGTGGCGCCCGGCTTCGACGAGGGTGCCCTGGAGGTCCTCCGGGGGAAGAAGAACATCCGCCTGCTGCGGGCTCCCGCGTTCGACCCGCTGCCGGCCGAGTGGCGGCAGGTCACCGGCGGGGTGCTGGTGCAGATGCGGGACCGGATCGACGCCGCGGGCGACGACCCGGCGAACTGGACGCTGGCCACCGGCGAGGCGGCCGACGAGGCCACCCTCTCCGACCTGGCGTTCGCCTGGCGGGCGGTCCGGGCGGTGAAGAGCAACGCGATCCTGCTGGCCCGGCAGGGCGCCACGGTCGGCGTCGGAATGGGCCAGGTCAACCGGGTCGACTCGGCGCAGCTCGCGGTGAGCCGGGCCGGTGCCGAGCGGGCCCGCGGCTCGGTCTGCGCCTCGGACGCGTTCTTCCCGTTCGCCGACGGCCCGAAGATCCTCATCGAGGCCGGCGTCCGGGCGATCGTGCAGCCCGGCGGCTCGATCCGCGACGAGGAGACGATCGCCGCCTGCAAGGAGGCCGGGGTGACCATGTACCTCACCGGCACCCGGCACTTCTTCCACTGATCCGCACGACCTCGACAGGGGCGCGGCCGGCCGGCCGCGCCCCTGTGTCATGTGGTGCACGCCCCCGTCCGAGCGATGTCATGAGTGGACGGCTGACCAGCCGAAAGGACGACTGTCCACCATTGCCGGGTTGTGAAAGTTGTTGCTAGCGTTGTCCCGCAGCAAGCGATCGACCCTCCCCGTTATCTGCTCGATTCGCTCCCGCCCCGCGGCCTCGTGCCGCCCGCTCGAGCGGCCTCCCCTCGGACAGGTTGCCCATGCGCGTAGTCGACAGGTTGAGCGCCGTCGTCGTCGCGTTGGCGTTCGTCCTGGCCGGCCTGGGCGCGCCCGCCTGCGCGGAGAACCACCAGCCCGGCGCGGTGGTCTCCGCCGCGCACTCCGGCCACCCCCGGGCCGCCGAGGCGCCCCGCACGCCCGGCCACGCTCCGTCGGAGCTGCGGACGGAGCTGTCCGGGGGACCCTGCGGTGATCACCGCGCCGGCGTCACGGCCGGCGACGGACCGGACGACGTCCTCCCGGCCGCGCTCTTGCGGGTCGGCGGGACGCCCGAGCGGGTGGCCGTCGCGACCGCCTGCCCCCGACCGGCCCTCCCGTTGCCGCCACGCGGCACCCTGGCCACCCGCGGCCCTCCGGCTTCCGCCTGACCCCGCCCGCCTCCGCCGGACGTGACCCGAGGTCCGTCCGGGCGTTCCGCCGGCCCGGGGTCCATCGCGGACGGTGACCGTCCGACTGCCGGTAGGTGCCACCGCGCCCGCCGTCCCTCGTCTTCCATCCCGGGCCGCAGGCCCGGTGCCCCCTCGAATCCGGGAGGATTCACATGTCCCAGTCACGCTGGCGCAAGCCGGCGACAATCGCGGGCGCGCTGGTGCTCACCGCCGCGCTCGGTGGCGTCGTCGCCACCAACCACGAGGTGCAGGAGAAGCTGGGCCTGGCCGACGAGCCGGGCGCCAACATGCCCTGGCACCCCAGAGAGTTCATGGAGATGGCCGCCGGCGAGTCGTCGGAGGAGGCCGGCGAGGAGGCCTTCGAGGCCCGCACCATCGCCGAGCAGTTCGCCCAGGCCCGCTACGCCCCGGGCATCGTCGCGCCCGGGGCGTACGCCAACGCGCTGAGCCAGCTCAACGCGCTGCCCGCCACCAAGGGCACCTGGCGCGAGGTCACCAACATCAAGTACGACGGCGACGACCCGCGCTACCGCGACTACGCGTCCAACTCATCCGGTGGCGCCGGCCTGGTCACCGGCCGCATCACCGGCCTCGCGTCGGACAACAGCGGCCACGTGTACGCGGCCGGCGCGGACGGCGGCGTGTGGCGCTCCTCGATCGGCGGCGGGAGCTGGACGCCGATCACGGACGCGCTGCCCACCCTGTCCAGCGGCGACGTCGTGCTGGCCACCGACGGTTCGCTCTGGTACGCCAGCGGCGAGGGGAACACCGGCGGCACCTCGTACGTCGGCGCCGGCGTCTACCGGCTGGCCGACCCGAAGTCCGGCGCCTTCAAGCCGACCGACCGGGTCGGCGGGACCGAGCTGGAGAGCACGGTCATCAACAAGCTGCGCTTCTTCGACGGCAAGGTCTGGGTCGCCACCAACCGGGGCCTGTTCTCGCACGCGATGGGCAGCACCACGGGCGCCTGGAAGCTGGAGTTCGCGCCGAACCCGAGCTACCTGCCGGGCGGGGCGAACGCCGGCGACGCGAACGCCGCGTACAAGAACATCGTCAACGACGTGGCCCAGGACCCGCGCAGCCCGAAGCACGTGGTGGTCGCCTCGGCCTGGCGCTCCGGTGACACGTACAACGGCTTCTACGAGACCGCCGACTACACCGCGGGCGGCTGGACGAAGGTCAACCCGACCGGCGCCATGCCGGCGGACGACATCGGTTACGTGACGTTCGCCTTCTCCGCCGACGGCGGCAAGCTGTACGCGATCAACCAGTCGCCGCGGCTGCTCAACAAGCCGGCCGGCAACGTGAACAGCTACCTGGACGGCATCTACGTCTCCAACACCGGCAACCCGGCCGGCCCCTGGAACAAGATCGCCGACTCGTCGAAGCTGGGCAACTCCGGTTCGGCGCTCAAGCAGACCGTGATGGGCAAGGGCTACGGCCCCGGCATCCAGGCCTGGTACAACCAGTTCCTGGCGGTGGACCCGGCCAACCCGAACCACGTCTGGGCGGGCCTGGAGGAGGTCTACGAGTCGACCGACGCCGGTGCCAGCTGGAAGACCGTCGGCCCGTACTGGAACTTCAACTTCTCCTGCTGGAACATCCACGACGCGCAGAACACCTGCAGCAAGACCACCCACTCCGACCAGCACTCGGTGGCCGTGGGCAACGGTTTCGTCTACGTCGGCAACGACGGCGGCGTCTACCGGCGGCCGATCAACGGGAAGACCGACAAGGACGGGCACGCCACCGACTGGCAGAGCCTCAACGACGGCACCATCGACGCGCTCCAGTACTACTCGGTGGCGCTGGGCAGGGACCCGGCCAAGGCCGGCACCATCGTCTCCGGCGGTCTCCAGGACAACGGCACCTCGATCCTGCGCCCCGGCGACACCGTGATGGGCTCGCACTTCGGCGGTGACGGTGGCGACTCGCAGGCCGACCCGGCGAACGGCTGCCGGCAGGTCCAGGAGTACACCAACCTGGCCATGCGGGTGACCGAGAACTGCAACGCCAACACCGGCTCGGGCACGCAGGCGGACTCCACCTCGCGGGACATCCAGCCGTACACCAGCGCGCCCGGCGACGAACCGGCCCGGTTCATCGCGCCGTTCGCGCCCGACGACCACGACGCGAACGTCTGGGTCGCCGGTGGCCAGCACGTCTGGGTCAACACCAAGGGCTACTCGATCCAGAACGGCAAGGGCTGGACGAACGTGTTCGACCTGGGCGCCGGCCACACCGCCACCTCGGTGGCGGTCTCCGGCGGTACGGCGTACGTCGGCTGGTGCGGCCCGTGCAACAACGCGGGCTTCGCCCGGGGCCTCGCGGTCGGCAAGGTCACCGACCCGGCGAGCTGGCACCAGGTCACCCTGCCGGGTGACTTCCCCAACCGGTTCCTGCAGGGCGTCGGCATCGACCCGGCGAACCCGTCGCACGCCTACGTCGCGGTGAACGGCTTCTCCCGCCGGTTCACCGAGGGCCCCGGCGCCGGCTTCGGCCACGTCTTCGAGACCGCCGACGCGGGCGCGACCTGGAAGGACGTCTCGGCGAACCTGCCGGACGTGCCGGCCAGCTCGATCAAGGCGCTGTCCAATGGCGGGCTGGTGCTCGCCACCGACCTGGCCACGTTCTACCGCGCTCCCGGTGCCACCGCCTGGCAGCGGCTCGGCGCCGGCCTGCCGCTGACCGTCGGCATGGACGTCGAGTACAACGCGGCCGACAACTCGGTCTACGTCGCGACCCACGGCCGCGGCATCTGGGCGTTCAACCTCGCCCAGCTCTGACCGGGCACCCCATGCGGAGGCCCCGTCCCCCCTTCCTCCGGGGGACGGGGCCTCCGTCGTGCTCGGAGGTCAGGCGCCGGGCCGCACCTCGGCGAAGTGGCAGGCCGAGGGGTGCGGGTCGGCCGCGCGGAGCACAGTGTGCGGCTCCTGGGTGGCGCAGACCTCCTGCGCCTTCCAGCAGCGGGTGCGGAAGCGGCAGCCCGAGGGTGGGTCGGCCGGGCTGGGCACGTCGCCGGTGAGCCGGATGATCGCCCGCTCCTCGCGCGCGTCCGGGTCGGGCACCGGCACCGCGGAGAGCAGCGCCTGGGTGTACGGGTGGGTCGCCCGCTCGTAGATCTCCTCCTCGGTGCCGATCTCGACGATCTTGCCGAGGTACATGACCGCGACCCGGTCGGAGATGTGCCGGACCACCGACAGGTCGTGCGCGATGAAGATGTACGACAGGCCGAACTCGTCCTGGAGCTGCTCCAGCAGGTTGATCACCTGGGCCTGGATGGAGACGTCCAGGGCGGAGACGGGCTCGTCGCAGACGATCACCTCGGGCCGCAGGGCCAGGGCCCGGGCGATCCCGATGCGCTGCCGCTGGCCGCCGGAGAACTGGTGCGGGTAGCGGTTGATGTGCTCGGGGTTCAGCCCGACCACGTCCAGCAGCTCCTGCACCCGCCGCTGCCGGCTGCCCTTCGGCGCCGCGTCCGGGTGGATCGTGAACGGCTCGCCGATGATGTCGCCGACCGTCATCCGCGGGTTCAGCGAGGTGTACGGGTCCTGCATCACCATCTGCATGTTGCGGCGCAGCCGGCGCAGCTCCGCGCCGGACGCCTTGAACAGGTCCCGGCCCTCCAGTGTGGCCCGGCCGGCGGTCGGCGTCTCCAGGCGCATGAGCAGCCGCGCCAGGGTGGACTTGCCGCAACCGGACTCGCCGACCACGCCGAGCGTCTCGCCGCGGCGCAGCTCGAAGCTGACCCCGTCGACGGCCTTGACCGCGCCGATCTGCTTCTTAAACAGCACGCCCCGGCTGATCGGGAAGTGCTTCACCACGTTGTCGACGGAGAGGATGGTCTCGCCGCGGACCTTGGTCGGGCTAGCGGGCGCTGTCATCACGGACCTCCTGCGCGAAGTGGCACGCGCTGGTCCGGCCGTCGCCGAGGACCAGGTCGTGCGGCACCACGTCCACGCAGACCTGCTGCACGTACGGGCACCGGGGGTGGAACGGGCAGCCGGAGGGGATCCGCATCAGGTTCGGCGGCAGCCCCTTGATCGTCGACAGCGCCTGGCCGCGGACGTCCATGCGCGGGATCGACTCCAGCAACCCCTTGGTGTACGGGTGCGCCGGCGCCCGGTACAGCGAGCGCACGTCGGCGTGCTCGACGATCCGGCCGGCGTACATGACGGCGATCCGGTCCGCGACGCCGGCGACCACGCCGAGGTCGTGGGTGATCAGGATCATCGCCATGTTCAGGTCGCGGCGCAGGTCGGCCAGCAGGTCCATGATCTGGGCCTGCACGGTGACGTCGAGCGCCGTGGTCGGCTCGTCGGCGATCAGGACCTTCGGGTCCAGGGCGAGCGCCATGGCGATCATGACGCGCTGCCGCATGCCGCCGGAGAACTGGTGCGGGTAGTCGCCGAGGCGCTTCGCCGCGGCCGGGATCTTCACGAGGTCCATCAGCTCGACGGCCCGCCGGCGGGCGTCGGCCCGGGACATCCCCTCCCGCTGGCGCAGCGTCTCGCCGATCTGCCAGCCGACCGGGAAGACCGGGTTCAACGCGGAGAGCGCGTCCTGGAAGATCATCGCGATCTCCTTGCCGCGCACCTGCCGCCGCTGCTCCTCGGACTGGGTCAGCAGGTCCCGGCCCTGGTAGAGGATCTGGCCGGAGCGGACGTGTGCCGGGGGCGTGTCGAGGATGCCCATGATCGCCTGGGCGGTGACCGACTTGCCGGAGCCGGACTCGCCGAGCACGGCCAGGGTCTCGCCCGCGTCGAGGTGGTAGGTCACCCCGTTGATCACCTTGGCCACGCCCTCGTTGGTGCGGAACTCGACGTGCAGGTCCCGTACCTCGAGCAGGTGGCCACCGGGCGGGGTGGGGGAGGCCGGCGTGGGCCGGACCGCGGACTGGGTCATGGGGTTCTCACCGCAGCTTCGGGTCGAAGGCGTCGCGGATCGCGTCGCCCAGCATGATGAAGGCGAGCACGGTCAGCGCGAGGAATGCCGAGGGGACGATCAGCGGGGTCGCCGCCTCCCGCATGTGGATGCGGCCGGTGTCGATGTCCTGGCCCCAGGAGATGGTCGGGGCCTTCAGGCCGATGCCGAGGAAGCTCAGCGTCGCCTCGGCCGCGATGAACGAGCCGAGCGCGATCGTGAGCACGACGATCGCCGGGGCGAGCGCGTTCGGCAGGATGTGCCGCCACATGATCCGGCCGTTGCGGGCGCCGAGCATCCGGGCCGCGGAGACGTAGTCCTGCTCCTTGGCGGTGATCACCGAGGAGCGGATCACCCGCGCGGCGGTGGTCCAGCCGAGCACCGCGAGCACGAAGATCACCGCGAACAGCCGGACGCTGTCGCTGCTGGTGCTCAGCCGCTTGAGCAGCACGATCGCGGCGAGCAGCAGCGGGATGCCGAGCACGATGTCGATCACGCGGGAGAGCACCGCGTCCACCCAGCCGCCGAAGTAGCCGGCGAGCATGCCGACGACCAGCGCGATCACGCCGGTGGCCAGCGCGGCGAGGGCACCGACGAGGAGCGAGGCCCGGGTGCCGTAGACCGCCCGGGCGTAGACGTCGCAGCCCTGGAAGTCGTACCCGAACACGGCCCCGCCGGACGGCCCGGCGTGCTGCCGGGAGAGCAGGCAGTCGCGCGGGTCGTTGGCCGTGAACAGCGACGGGACCACGGCCATCGCCGCGAAGATCACGACCAGCGCCAGGCTGATCCAGAAGATCGGGTTGCGGCGCAGGTCCCGCCAGGCGTCGCCGGCCAGGCTGCGCGCCCGCTGGGGCGCGCCGATCCGGTCCGGGGTGGCCGGCTCGCCGGAGACCCCCCGCCGCGCCGCCTGGTCCTCGGTCGCCGCGACCGTCTCAAAATCACTCATAGCGGATCCTCGGGTCGAGGACGGCGTAGAGCACGTCCACCACCAGGTTGGAAACGAGATAGACCACGACGAGCACGCTGACGATGCCCACCACGAGCGGGCCGTCCTCGGTGCGGATGCCGCGGAACAGGTTGAAGCCGACGCCGGGGATGTTGAACACGCCCTCGGTGATGATCGCGCCGCTCATCAGGTTGCCCAGCTCGACGCCGAGGAAGGTGACCACCGGGATGAGCGAGTTGCGCAGCACGTGGACGCTGACGATGCGCCGCTTGACCAGGCCCTTCGACCGGGCGGTCCGGACGTAGTCGGCGCGCAGGTTCTCCGCCACCGAGGTGCGGGTCAGCCGCAGGGCGGTGGCCAGCGACAGCGAGCCGAGCACGATGCCGGGCAGCAGCAGCGCGTAGAGGCTCGGCTGGGCCCCGGCGGTGGGCGGGAAGAGCTGCCACTTGACGCCGAGGAAGTACTGCGCGATCGGTGCCAGGACGATGGTGGGGATGCCCAGCACCAGCAGGGTGAGCACCAGCGTCGAGTTGTCGAAGATGCTCGCCCGGCGGATGCCGGCGATCACGCCGGCGGTGACGCCGAAGACGATGGCCACCGCGAGCGCGATGAGCGCCAGCCGCACGGTGACCGGCCAGGCCTGCTGGAGGATGTCGCCGATCTGCCGGCCGGTGAGCGACTGGCCCAGGTCGCCCTGGAGCAGGTTCTTGACGTAGTCGAGGTAGCGGTAGAAGAAGCCACCCACGCCGGTCTGGTCCAGGTGGTACTTCTGCGTGAGGTATGCCCGCTGGGCCGCCGTCACGGGCCGCTCCCCGGCGAGGGCCTGGATCGGGTCGCCCTGCCCGGCGAACATCAGCGCGTAGACGATCAGCGTGGTCCCGAAGAACGCGAGGACCATCTGCAGGAGGCGCCGCAGGATGAAGCGGAACATGCTTGCCAGTCTCTCCGGAAAAGCGCTAAAGGGGCGCAGGATGACATCTCTGGCGTACCGGAAATTGGTGGCCGGTTGCCCCCGGCCTGGACCGTCGCGTGGTCCGGGCCACCCGGGTTACCCCGGGTGGCCCGTGCCTCGGTCAGCTCAGGCGGCCGCCTCGATCTTGACGAGGTTGACCCGCTGGAACAGGTCCATCTGGACGTTCTTGACCTTGTTGGAGTGCCCGTACACGTTCTCGCCGAAGCGGAGCGGGATCACCGGCATGTCCTTGGCCAGGATGTCCTCGGCCTGCTGGTACTTCTTGATCGCCTCGGCCTGGGTGGGCGCGGCCGCGCCCTCCTTGACCAGGCGGTCGAACTCGGGGTTGCTGTAGCCGTAGTAGTTCGACGAGCCGTTGGTGCTGTACAGCGGGCCGAGGTAGTCCTCCATGGACGGGTAGTCCATGACCCAGCCCATCCGGAACAGGCCCACCGGCTGCTTCTTCTCGACCTTGGTCAGCAGGTCGGCGAACTTCGGCTCGGCCGAGCCGACGCAGTCGACGCCCAGGTTGGCCTTGAGCTGGTTGCAGGTCGCGTCGACCCAGTCCTTGTGACCGCCGTCCCCGTTGTAGGAGATGGTGATCTTCGACGGGCCTCCGGCGGCCTGGTAGAGCTTCTTGGCCTCGGCCGGGTTGAACTGGCCCGCGGCGCCGGTGGTGTTGTCCCGGTAGCCCGGCAGGACCGGCGAGACGAACGAGCGGGCCGACTGCTGCGAACCCTTGAAGATCGACTTGGTGATCTCGTCACGGTCGATCGCCATCGAGATCGCCTTGCGCACGTCCGGGTTGCTGTAGTCCTTCTCGAAGGTGGGGAAGGCCAGGAACTGGAAGGACGACATCGGGCTGGTCTGGTAGTTGTCGCCCAGGTCGCTCGGCGCGGTGCTCAGGTTCTCGGTCGGGATGGTCGGCAGCACGTCGAGGTTGTCCGACTGCAGGTCCGAGTACGCCGCGGTGAGCTGCTGGTACACCCGGAACTCGACGTCCTTCACCTTGGGCTTCTCGCCCGGGTAGGCGTCGTACCGCTCGACGTCGAGCTTGCTGTCGTGCTGCCAGGTGCCCTTCATCTTGAACGGGCCCTGGCCGATCGGCGCCTGCTCGTACGAGTCGTTGAGCACGCCCGGCGCGGAGAACGCGGCCTCCGGCAGCGGGTAGAACGCGGTGTAGCCGAGCATGGACTTGAAGTCGATGTACGGCTCGGCGAGGGTCACCTGGAAGGTCAGGTCGTCGACCTTCTTCAGGCCGGACATCGTCTTGGCCTTCGGCTTCTCGCCCTGCAGGTCCTGGTAGCCCGCGATCTTCTCGAAGAAGTAGCTGGCGCCCTGGCCGTTGGGCGCGTACGCGCCGTAGTTCCAGGCGTTGATGTAGTCGTCGGACGTGACCTTCTCACCGTTGTGGAAGGTGAACCCGTCCTTGAGCTTGATCGTCCAGACCTTGTTGTTGTCGGACGGCGTCACCGACTCGGCCGCGACCTCGTACGGCTTGTTCTGCGCGTCGTAGTCGACGAGCGGGCTGAACAGGCCGGCGAGAACCTGCGAGCCGGACGTTTCGGTGGTGTTGGTCGGGACCAGGTGCTGCGGCTCGGAAATCTGGATACTGACCGCCGAGTCCTGGCCGCCGCTCGATCCGCCGTCCCCGCCGCTGCCGCAGGCCGCCAGGCCCAGCGTCACCACGAGCGGGAGGGCGGCCCAGGCGGCGATTCTACGAACGCGCATGAACTCTCCTCATCTCCTCACGCTGCGCAGCCGGGCCCGGCGCTGGGTAACGCTGCGCAACGAGCGGTAACGGTAGGTCGCGATCCGGCCCGTCGACAACGGGAGCGTTGCGAACCGGTAACGGAACGTGCCGACTGGGCTTGTCGTTTCCGGACCGGTCTGCTAACGGGATGGCCCGTAAGCGGGTCAGGCAGGCACTTCTTGCCGCCCGACCGCGTCGGGAGAGGGGGTTGCGATGCGTTCGAGCGGATGCGTTCCAGCCGTCCCAGCTGTCTCCGCCCGGCGTCCGCTGTCCGTTCCGGCCTGTGGCGCGATACACATTCGGTGACTCTCAGTGACTATGCCCACGTCACGATTCGTCACCCTTCGCCGTCGTCGGCCAGCCGGGCCCAGGGCGTGAGACGATCCATTCGTGACGGCGACGATCCTGGACGGCAAGGCGACCGCGGCGGAGATCAAGGACGAGCTGCGGGCACGGGTCAAGGCGCTGGCGGAGCGCGGCATCACCCCCGGGCTCGGCACGGTGCTGGTCGGCGAGGACCCCGGCTCCCAGGCGTACGTCAACGGCAAGCACCGCGACTGCGCCGAGGTGGGCATCGCCTCGATCCGCCGCGAGCTGCCGGCGGACGCGACCCAGGAGCAGCTCGACGCGGTGCTGACCGAGCTGAACGCCGACCCGGGCTGCCACGGCTACATCGTCCAGCTGCCGCTCCCGGCCCACCTGGACACCCAGCGGGCGCTGGAGATGATCGACCCGGAAAAGGACGCCGACGGCCTGCACCCGGTCAACCTGGGCCGGCTGGTGCTCGGCTACGACGCGCCGCTGCCCTGCACCCCCCGCGGCATCGTCGAGCTGCTCCGCCGGCACGACGTGCCGCTGCGCGGCGCGAAGGTCGCGCTGGTCGGCCGGGGCAACACCGTGGGCCGGCCGCTCGGCCTGCTGCTCACCCGGCGCAGCGAGAACGCCACGGTGACCCTCTGCCACACCGGCACCCTGGACCTCGCCGCGCAGACCCGCGAGGCCGACATCGTCATCGTCGCGGCCGGCGTACCGGGGCTGCTCACCGCCGACATGGTCAACCCGGGCGCCACCGTGGTAGACGTCGGCATCACCCGCGTCATCGGGGCGGACGGCAAGGGCCGCTACACCGGCGACGTCGACCCGGAGGTGGCCGGGGTGGCCGGGAAGCTGGTGCCGATGCCGGGCGGGGTCGGTCCGATGACGCGGGCCATGCTGCTGACCAACGTCGTCGAGCGGGCCGAGCGGCAGGACTGAGCCGCCCAAGCACGTCATAACCGTCCGCCCCTGGCCCGATCGGTGCCAGGATGGCTGATACGGTCCGGAAAACCGACTGGTATCAGGGAGTGGGACGACCATGGGTAAGAAGGTCACTGTCGTCGGGGCCGGCTTCTACGGCTCCACCACCGCACAGCGCCTGGCCGAGTACGACGTCTTCGACACCGTCGTGATCACCGACATCGTGGAGGGCAAGCCGGCGGGCCTCGCGCTGGACCTCAACCAGTCGCGCGCCGTCGAGGGCTTCGAGACCAAGGTCGTCGGCGTCACCACCGGGCCGAACGGCGAGGGCTACGAGGCCATCGAGGGCTCCGACGTCGTCGTCATCACCGCCGGCCTGCCCCGCAAGCCGGGCATGAGCCGGATGGACCTGCTGGAGACCAACGCCAAGATCGTCCGTCAGGTCGCCGAGAACGTTGCCAAGTACGCCCCGAACGCCGTCGTCATCGTCGTCTCCAACCCGCTCGACGAGATGACCGCGCTGGCCCAGCTCGCCACCCAGTTCCCGAAGAACCGGGTGCTCGGCCAGGCCGGCATGCTGGACACCGCCCGGTTCACCAACTTCGTGGCCGAGGCGCTGAACGTACCGGTGAAGTCGGTGAAGACCCTGACCCTGGGCTCGCACGGCGACACCATGGTGCCGGTCCCGTCGAAGAGCACCGTGGACGGCAAGCCGCTGCGCGAGGCCATGCCGGCCGAGCAGATCGAGGAGCTGGTCGTCAAGACCCGCAACGGTGGCGCCGAGGTCGTCGCGCTGCTGAAGACGGGTTCGGCGTACTACGCCCCGTCGGCCGCCGCCGCCCGGATGGCGAAGGCCGTCGCCGAGGACTCCGGCGCGGTGATGCCGGTCTGCGCCTGGGTCGACGGGCAGTACGGCATCTCCGGTGTCTACCTGGGCGTCGAGGCCGAGATCGGCGCCGAGGGCGTCAAGCGGGTCGTCGAGACCGACCTGGACGCCGACGAGCTGGCCGCCCTGAAGGACGCCGCCGAGGCCGTCCGGGCGAAGCAGGCCGACGTCGCCAACATGTGACCCTAGGACCACCGCGGAGGGGCGGACCGGCTGACGCCGGCCCGCCTCTCCGCGCATCCGGGGGGTGTGGCACCGCGCGGCCGTCACCGTGATAGACCCGACCGTGTGAGTCAGCGGCATCCGGGAAGGATGTCCCCGCGGCCCGTCCCGGGCGACCCCGTTTTTCGCGGGGTGAGGCCGGCTGGGGAGCCCCGGTGAGTTTCCAGTACGCTCGTACTGCTTGAGCACGTGTCCCCCGAGAGGAGCGCCGGCCGATGGCGAAGATCAAGGTAAACAACCCGGTCGTGGAAATCGACGGCGACGAGATGACCCGGATCATCTGGAAGCAGATCCGGGAGCAGCTGATCCTGCCCTACCTCGACGTCGACCTGCACTACTACGACCTGTCGATTCAGCACCGCGACGAGACCGACGACCAGGTCACCGTCGACGCCGCCAACGCCATCAAGGAGCACGGCGTCGGCGTCAAGTGCGCCACCATCACCCCGGACGAGGCCCGGGTGGAGGAGTTCGGCCTGAAGAAGATGTGGCGGTCGCCGAACGGCACCATCCGCAACATCCTCGGCGGCGTGGTCTTCCGCGAGCCGATCATCATGTCGAACGTGCCGCGGCTCGTCCCCGGCTGGACCAAGCCGATCATCATCGGCCGGCACGCGCACGGCGACCAGTACAAGGCCACCGACTTCGTCGTCCCCGGCCCGGGCACGGTGACCATCACCTACACCCCGGCCGACGGCGGCGCCCCCATGGAGATGGAGGTCGCCAACTTCCCCGGCGGCGGCATCGCCATGGGCATGTACAACTTCGACGACTCGATCCGGGACTTCGCCCGCGCCTCGTTCCGGTACGGCCTGGACCGCGGCTACCCGGTCTACCTGTCCACCAAGAACACCATCCTCAAGGCGTACGACGGCCGGTTCAAGGACATCTTCGCCGAGGTGTTCGAGAACGAGTTCCGGTCGGAGTTCGAGGCCGCCGGCATCACCTACGAGCACCGGCTGATCGACGACATGGTCGCCGCCGCGCTCAAGTGGGAGGGCGGCTACGTCTGGGCCTGCAAGAACTACGACGGTGACGTCCAGTCCGACACCGTGGCGCAGGGCTTCGGCTCGCTCGGCCTCATGACCTCCGTGCTGCTCTCCCCGGACGGCCGCACCGTCGAGGCCGAGGCCGCGCACGGCACCGTCACCCGGCACTACCGGCAGTGGCAGAAGGGCGAGAAGACCTCGACCAACCCGATCGCCTCGATCTACGCCTGGACCCGGGGCCTGGCCCACCGGGGCAAGCTTGACGGCACCCCGGCGGTCACCGAGTTCGCCAACACCCTGGAGCAGGTCATCGTCGAGACCGTCGAGGGTGGCCAGATGACCAAGGACCTCGCGCTGCTCATCTCGCGAGACGCCCCGTGGCTGACCACCGACGAGTTCATGAACGCGCTGGACGAGAACCTGGCCCGCAAGCTGTCGGCCTGACCCGCGCCGTTCGCACCGGAGCCCGCCTGCTTTGCCGGCGGGCTCCGTCGTGTTCGCGGTACGGCGTCACCCCGGGCGGCCGCGCCTCGTTGAGCAGGGTGGACGTGATGCCAGTCCCGTCCAGGAAGGTTGACCGCGGTCGCCTCGCGCGTTGAGCGCCGATCAGCCAACCTTCCCGGCTGTCGCGCACAGCCAGCCGTCCCTTCCCTCGCGGGGGGCCCTGTCCCGGGCCCCCCGCGCCCTGTTGGTACGCCTGTTCGGACGGCGTCGGGTCAGCGCGGGGCGGTCAGGGTGACCAGATAGTCGTCCAGGAGTTCGACCTGCCGCTGCGGCGGGAACGCCGCCGGGTCGAACAGGGCCTGGACCACCAGGCCGAGAACGAAGGCGTGGGCACCGGCCGCGATGTGCGCCGGCTCGCCCGGGGGCAGTTCGCCGAGTTTCTGGGCCGCGGCCACCCGCGCGGTCAGCCGGTCGCGACCCGCGGCGTACTTGCGGGCGTAGTCGGTGCTGAGGTCGGGGTCGGAGAGCGCGGCGTCCCAGGAGGACACCCAGATCCGGTTGCTGTCGGTGGCCTCGGGAGTCAGCGGCAGGATGTCCAGCAACGCGTCCCTGAGGGCGGCCAGCCCTTCGCCCGAGTGGCGGCGAGGACGGGCAAGGGTGCGCTGTTCGAGCAGGTCGAGGGCGTACTCCACCAGAGCGCGTTTGGTGGGGAAGTAGTGCGTGAGCAGGCCGGTGGTCGCGCCGAGTTCGGCGGCGACGGCGCGCAGGGTCAGGCCCGTGAAGCCGCGTGCGGCCAGGACCTGCCAGACCGCCTCGGAGACATCGCGTCGGCGGGCCTCGTGATCTCCCTTGGACCGTGGCATGCCACCACGGTACATTCCCACAACGCTTGTTATGTGAATGGGAGGCCCCTCATGTTCTCGCTGCCGCTGCGCGACGGCGCCCGTCTCGGCCCGCTGGAGGTCTGGCACGCCGAGGAGTTCGCCGACCACCTCGACCGGGCGCGTGAGCACATCCGCCCGTGGGTCGGCTCCGGGTTCGTGACCGGCGACCTGGACGGGGCGCGGGCCACCCTCCGGCGGTATGCCGACCGCCAGGCCGGCGACGGCCCCCGCCTGTACGGCATCTGGCGGGACGGCATGCTGGTCGGTGGCGTGATGTTCACCGACTTCAACGCCGCTCTCGGTTCGTGCGAGATCGGTTGCTGGCTGGAGCCGTCCGCCGAGGGCCGCGGCCTGGTCACCCGAGCGTGCGACGTGCTGTTGGACTGGGCGTTCACGTCCAGAGGGCTGCACCGGGCCGAGTGGCACTGCCGGGCCGACAACGACCGCAGCTCGGCGGTGGCCAAGCGGCTCGGCATGACGCTGGAGGGTGTACGCCGCGAGGCGTGGCCGTACGAGGGCGTGCGCTACGACAAGCAGGTCTGGGCGATCCTCGCGCCCGAATGGCGGCCTCTGGGCGGGTGACCACCGTCGGCGTACGCGCTCCCGACCGACCTTCCGGGCGGGCCCGGGACCCTCATGCGGCCCGGAGCAGTTCCGCGGCCCGCTCGGGGGCGATGTCGTTGATGAACACGCCCATCCCCGACTCGGAGCCGGCCAGGTACTTCAGCTTGTCCTTGGCGCGCCGGATGCTGAACAGCTGCAGGTGCAGGTGCCCCAGCTCCCGGTCGACGTGCACCGGGGCCTGGTGCCAGGCGGCGATGTAGGGCATCGGCAGGTCGAACAGTCCGTCGAAGCGGCGCAGCACGTCCAGGTAGAGCGGCCCGAAGGCCTCGCGCTCGGCGTCGTCGAGGGCCGGGATGTCGGGCACCGGGCGGTGCGGGGCCAGGTGCACCTCGAACGGCCAGCGGGCCGCCGCCGGCACGTACGCCGTCCAGTGCTCGTTGCTCGCCACCACGCGGTCGCCGGCGGCGCGCTCGGTGGCGAGCACGTCGGCGTAGAGGTTGCCCCCGGTGCGCTCGAAGTACCGGCGGGCGGCGGCCAGCATGGTCCGGGTCCGCGGCGTGACGAACGGGTACGCGTAGATCTGGCCGTGCGGGTGGTGCAGGGTCACCCCGATCTCCACGCCCCGGTTCTCGAACGGGAAGATCTGCTCCACCCCGGGCAGCTCGCCCAGCGCGGTGGTGCGGTCGGCCAGGGCGTCGAGCACAGTGCGTACCCGGTCGGGGGAGAGGCTGGCGAACGAGGCGTTGTGGTCGTCGGTGAAGCAGACCACCTCGCACTTGCCGCGCCCGGGGCGCACCGGGGTGAACGGGGTGATCTCGGCCGGCTCCTCGGCGACCCGCTGGCTCAGCGAGGGGAACCGGTTCTCGAAGACGACCACGTCGTAGTCGGGGGCGGGGATCTCGCTGAGCCGGTCGCCACGGGAGGGGCAGAGCGGGCACTGGTCGGCCGGTGGGAGGAAGGTGCGGGTCTGCCGGTGCACCGCGACGGCCACCCACTCGTCGGTCAGCGGGTCGTACCGGAGTTGCGACGCGTGCGGGGGCGGGGGTAGTTCCCGCCGGTCCGGCTGGTCGCGCACCGCGTCGTCCCGCTCGTCGAAGTAGATCAACTCGCGGCCGTCGGCCAGCTCGATCTGCGTGCGCTTCACTCCGCCCCCTCCGTGCCCGGCACGATCACCAGTTCGCCCACCCTGTCCTCGAGTACCCGGCGCGCGTCGGGTGCCAACCGGTCGTCGGTGACCAGCACGTCCGCCGCGTCCAGGCCGACGATCGAGGAGATGCCGACCGTGCCCCACTTGGTGTGGTCGGCGAGCACCACGAGCCGGTCGGCGGCCGCCACGAGGGCCCGGTCCGTGTCCGCCTCCATGAGGTTGGGGGTGGTGAAACCGGCCCGTTCGCTGATCCCGTGCACGCCGAGGAAGAGCAGGTCCAGGTGGAGCGCGGCGATCGCGGCCACGGCCAGCGGGCCGACCAGCGCGTCCGAGGGGGTACGCACGCCGCCGGTCAGCACGACGGTCTGGTCCGGCCGGCCGCCGACGTGCAGGATCTCGGCCACCGGCAGGGAGTTCGTCACCACGGTCAGGCCCGGCACGTCGGTCAGGCGGCGCGCCAGCTCGGCGGTGGTGGTGCCGGCCGAGAGCGCGATGGCGGCGCCGGGGCGGACCAGCCGCGCGGCCCGCCCGGCGATGGCCGCCTTCTCGGCGGACTGACGGACCGACTTGGCCCGGAAGCCCGGTTCGTCGGTCGAGCCGGGACCGGCCAGCGTCGCCCCGCCGTGGACCTTGGCGAGCAGACCCTGGTCGTGCAGCGTCTCCAGGTCCCGCCGGATGGTCATGTCCGAGACGCCGAACTCGGCGGCCAGCTCGGTGACCCGGACACCCCCGGCGGCGCGGACCCGTTCCAGGATCACCGCCTGCCGCTGCCGCGCCAGCACCCCGCCGCCACCTCCCGACTCGCGACCACGTCCCCACGTGGTCGAACGCGTTTCAACAAAGACGAACACTAGCGCGCAACGGGGGACAACGGAAGCGAACGCCGAACCGCCGCCGTCCCGGAAGCGGGGCGGCGGCGGCCGGTGGTCGGGTGGTGCCGGGTCAGGCGGGCTGGAGGCGGGGCTCCACCCAGCCGGTCTCGGTGAGGTGCTCCATCACCCGCTGGACCGCCTCCTCGACGGTCATGTCGGTGGTGTCCACCACCAGATCGGCGTCGGTCGGCTCCTCGTACGGGTCGTCGATCCCCGTCATCCCGGTGATCAGGCCGGCGCGGGCGCGTGCGTAAAGGCCCTTGCGGTCACGCTGCTCGCAGACCTCCAGCGGGGTGGCCACGTGCACCAGCAGGAAGCCGGCTCCGGCCGCGTACGCCATCTCCCGGGCGGTGGCCCGGGCGGCGGCGTACGGGGCGATCGGGCAGCAGATGCCCACGCCCCGGTGCTTGGCGATCTCGGCGGCCACCCAGCCGATCCGGCGCACGTTGAGGTCACGGTCGGCCTTGCTGAAGCCCAGCCCGGCCGAGAGCTCCCGGCGCACCACGTCGCCGTCGAGCAGGGTGATGCTCCGGTCGCCACCCTCGCGCAGCAGGTCGGCCAGACCGCGGGCGATGGTCGACTTGCCGGAGCCGGAGAGCCCGGTCAGGAAGATCACCAGACCGCGGTGCCGGCGCGGCGGGCGGGCCCGGGCCAGTTCCTTGGCCACCGCCGGCGGGGTGTGCCACTCGGGCAGCGGGAAACCCCGGTCCAGCAGGTCGTCGATCTCCTCCTGGCTGAGCGCCAGCTTCCGGTTGCGCGGCGGGATGTCCTCCCGCCAGCGCCACTGGCCGTCGCGGCTGTCGTAGGCCAGCTCGCGGGGCACCAGTACCCGCAGGCCCGCCCCGGAGAGCATGCCCTCGGTGGAGAGCAGGTGGGTCACCCCGTAAGCGGCGGCGACCCGGGCCCGGAGCAGCGCGTCGCTGATCTCGTCACGCCGTTTGGCCAGCGGCACCGCCACCAGGGTGGCCGGGGGCATCCGGTCCCGGGCGGCGAACACGCTGCGCACCAGCGCCTCGGCCGGCAGCCCGCCGGTCGCCTCCTCGTTCACAGGGATCAGCACCAGCAGGTGCGCGCCGAGCGTGCGGGCGGCGTGCGCGATCTGCGCGAGCTGCGGCCGGTGCAGCGGACGGTCGGCGAAGACGCCGAGCACCCGCCCCGGCGGCAGCAGCCCCCGGACCTCCTCCGGGCTGCGCCGCAGGCGCTGGAACGGGCCGTGGCCGCCGTCGCCCAGCCGGCGTACGGCCCCGCCCACCCCGGCCGTGCCCTCGCGGACCGGCCAGACGTCGGTCACGTCCATCGCGGCCACCGGGGCGCCCTCGCCGTCGGTGAGCACCAGCGCCCGGCGCAGCGGATCGTCCAGCACCAACCCGTCGGCGAGCGCGGCCGGCACCTGGAGCGTCACCGGCACCGGCCACGGCGTGCCGTCGGCGAGCCGGCCGCGCCGGCCCAGCGAGGCCAGGTCGGCCCGGGTCATGAAACCGGTCAGCGGGGCGTACGCCCCGGTCAGCAGCAGCTCCAGATCGGCCAGCTCAGCGGGCCTTGGCGCGTACGCCGGCGCGTCCCGCAAAACGTCCTCGGGCAGCACCCACCCGTTGCTCATGAAACCCCCAACTCACCGGCCGGCACACAGTTTCTCAGCCCACCGGCGATCGGTCGAGAGCGCCACTCCACCTCGCGGTCACCGGCCGGCAAACCGGCGGTCCCGGCGCGGTGTCAGCCGGCGGCGGTGAGCGGTGCCGCGCCGAACGAGACGGCGAACCGCTCGCACCAGATCGAGACGCTGGTCAGCCCGCTGAAGTCGGTCCCGGCCGGTATCTCGTACGCCTGGTCGCCGCGGTTGCCCTTGAGCGGGCCGAGCGCCACGTGCCGGCCGTCGTCGAAGACGCGCCACCCGGACGGCCCGGTCCGGACGGGCTGGTCGGTCAGCCAGACCTGAAGATCCGGACCGTTCGAGGTGTCCAGCCCGACCAGTTCCAGCCGGTGCCGGCCGTCGGCGGTGCGCACGATCCGGGCGCCGCCGCGGGTCTCGTGCTCGTGGCTGACGAAGGCACCCCGGCTGACCAGCACCGGACCGGTGGCGGCGGGGGCCGCGGCCGGCGTGGCGGTGCCGGGCGGGGCCGCCGGCTCGCCGGAGACCGCCGTGAGGTCCTCCCGCACCTCGGTGTCGGTGACCAGCTTCCATGGCTGGAACCAGTACAGGCCGGCGGCCGCGCCGGCGGCGAGGACGGCCACCGCGACCCAGGTCAGCGGAGCGCGTAGCAGACGGATCGGCATGCGTCGAGTCTGCCGCCACGGCGGCCGGCGGTCACCGGCCCGGCCGCTTACGGAAGCCTTACCGACCCGTCCGGGCGGAATCAGGGGCAACCCCGAGCGTTTCCCTGTACCCGGGGCGGCCCGGACTTCCTACGCTGGGCGTCGTGACACTGCTCGCGACCGAGTCGCTGACCAAGACGTACGGAGGCCGGGTCACCGCGTTGGCCGACCTCACCGTGTCGGTCGAGCCGGGGATCATCGGGCTGGTGGGCGCGAACGGCGCCGGCAAGTCCACCCTGATCAAGATCCTCCTGGGCCTGCTGGCCCCGACCAGCGGTCGGGTCTCCGTGCTCGGCCTCGACCCCACCGTCGATCCCGCCGCCGTGCGCGCCCGGGTCGGCTACATGCCCGAGCACGACGCCCTTCCGCCCGACCTCTCCGCCGCCGAGCTGGTCACCCATCTCGGCCGGATCAGCGGGCTGCCCCGCACGGTCGCCCGGGAGCGGGCCTCCGAGGCGCTGCGCCACGTCGGGTTGCACGAGGAACGGCACCGGGCCGTCGGCGGCTACTCCACGGGCATGAAGCAGCGGGTGAAGCTCGCCCAGGCCCTGGTGCACGACCCCGACCTGCTGCTGCTCGACGAGCCGACCAACGGCCTCGACCCGGCCGGCCGGGACGCCATGCTCGAACTGATCCACCGGATCGGCACCGAGTTCGGCATCTCGGTCGTGGTCTGCTCGCACCTGCTCGGGGAGGTGGAGCGGATCTGCGACACCCTGGTCGCCATCGACGGCGGCCGGCTGCTGCGCGCCGACCGGATCTCCGCGATGACCTCCGCCACCGACGTGCTCGCGGTGGAGGTGAGCGAGGGCGCCGACGAGCTGGCCGCCCGGCTCTCCGCGCTCGACCTGCCGGTGTCCCGCGAGGGGCGGCTGCTGCTCGTCCCGCTCGCCGACGACGCCACCTACGACCTGATCATCGGCGCGGTCGCCGAGCTGGACCTGCCGCTGCACCGGCTCGACCAGCGGCGGCACCGGGTGGCCGAACTCTTCGCCACGAGGGAGCCCAGCCATGTCTGAGCCGACCGGCGTCATCCACGACATCGGCTACCAGCGTTACACCGGCCCGCGGCTCGGCCGCCGGCACGTCTTCGGCGCGCTCTACCTGCACGGCCTGCGCACCGCCTTCGGCCTGGGCCGGTCCGCGAAGGCGAAGATCTTCCCCTGGCTGGTGATGGGCATCGTGCTGGTCGTCGCCGCCGGGCTGACCGCGGTACGCACCCAGACCGGCCAGGTCGTCATGACGTACGCCCAGTTCGCCGACGCCATGAGCTGGCTGGTCATCTTCTTCGTCGCGGTGGTCGGGCCGGAGCTGGTCTCCCGCGACCTGCACAGCGGCGTGCTGCCGCTCTACTTCTCCCGCCCACTGCCGCGCGGCGACTACGCCCTGGCCAAGCTCGGGTCGCTGGCCACCGCGCTCTGGCTGCTGCTCGGGGCGCCGCAGCTGGTGATGTTCCTGGGTGCCGCGTTCACCACCAAGGACGGGATGGGCGGGGTCTGGGACGAGCTGCTCGACCTGCTGCCCGGCCTGCTCTACGCGGCGCTCTGGGCGGTGGTCTTCGCCTCGGTGGGGCTGCTCATCGCCTCGCTCACCGGCAAGCGGGCGTTCGCGGCCGGCGGCATCGTGGCCGTGTTCCTGATGACCGCCCCGATCGTCGGCATCCTGTCGATCATGCCGTCCCGCACGGTCAACGAGCTGGCGATGCTCGGCTCGCCCACCGCCCTGATCCATGCCGTCGGCCAGTACACCCTCGGTGACCTGCTCGTTCCCGGCGGGGATCCCGAGACGCAGATCGGCGGCTTCGGGCCGGTCTATGTGGCCGCCGCCGTGCTGCTGGTGGCCGGCTGCGTCACCCTGCTGCTGCTGCGATACCGGAAGGTGGCCGCCCGATGACCACGATCAGCGCGGAGCCGACGGCCCCGGCGACCCCCGCCTCCACCCTCGACCTGGCCGGCGTCTCCCGCTGGTACGGCAACGTGGTGGCGGTCAACGACGTCACCATGCGGCTCGGCCCGGGGGTGACCGGCCTGCTCGGCCCGAACGGCGCCGGCAAGACCACGCTGCTGCACATGATGGCCGGCTTCCTGGCCCCGTCCCGGGGCGCGGTCACCCTCGACGGCGCCCCGACCTGGCGCAACCCTGACGTCTACCGGCGGCTCGGCCTGGTCAGCGAGCGGGAGGCGGTGCACACCTTCCTCAGCGCGTACGAGTTCGTGCTGGCCAGCGCCAAGCTGCACCGGCTGCCCGACCCGGAGGCGGCGGCCCGCAGGGCCATCGCGCTGGTCGAGATGGAGGCCGCGCAGGACCGGAAGATCGGCACCTACTCGAAGGGCATGCGGCAGCGCACCCGGGTGGCCGCCGCTCTGGTGCACGACCCGCAGGCGCTGCTGCTCGACGAGCCGTTCAACGGCATGGACCCGCGGCAGCGGCTGCACATGATGGACCTGCTGCACCGGCTCGGCGACGCCGGCCGGACCATCCTGTTCAGCTCGCACATCCTGGAGGAGGTCGAGCAGGTCTCCGGCACCGTGCAGGTGATGGTCGCCGGCCGGCTCGCCGCCTCCGGCGACTACCGCACCATCCGCCGGCTGATGACCAACCGGCCGCACGTCTTCCGGGTCAGCTCCACCGACGACCGGGCCCTCGCGGTCGCGTTGATGGCCGAGGAGTCGGTGACCGGGGTGGAACTGGGCCGGGACGGGCTGACCGTACGGGCCGGCGACTACGGCGCCTTCACCCGGGCGCTGCCGAAGATCGCGCTGGCCCGGAGCGTCCGGGTCCGGTCGCTGACGCCCGAGGACGAATCGCTGGAGAGCGTCTTCTCCTACCTGGTGGGGAGCTAAAGCATGTCGACCGTTTCCTGGATCACCGCGCGCGGCCTGTTCGGCCGACGCCGCTTCCTGCTGCTCCTCCCGCTGCCCGCGCTGCTGCTGGCGTTGGCCATCCTCTCCCGCTCGCTGGGCGTCGACCCCGGTGAGTGGGGGCCGGCGGTGCTGGTCGGGCTCGGCCTGGCCGTCGTGCTGCCGGTGGTCGCCCTGATCGTCGGCACCGGCGTGCTGGGCGCGGAGATCGACGACGGCACGGTGGTGCACATCCTCACCAAGCCGCTGCCGCGCTGGCAGATCGTCCTGCCGAAGCTGGCCGTGGCCGCCTGCGTCACGGCGGTCACCGTCGCCGTGCCGCTCTACGTCGCGGGTGTGCTCGCCCACTCGGTACGCCTCGGCCTGGCGCTCGCCCTCGCCGCGTCGATCGGGTCGCTGGCCTACTGCGCGTTCTTCGTCGCGTTGAGCCTGCTCACCCGGCGTCCGGTGTTGCTCGGCCTCGTCTACGTGCTGATCTGGGAGGGGCTGCTCGGCAACTTCGTGAGTGGCACGAAGGTGCTCTCCATCCAGCAGTACGTGATCGCCCTCGCGGACCGGATCGCGCCGACCGACCTGCTCGCCACGAACGTGTCCGTGCCGGTCGCGTCGGTGATGAGCGCGCTGATCGCGGTCGGCTTCACCGTCCTCGCGGTGGACCGCCTCCGCTCGTTCAGCGTGGCCGGCGAGACCAGCTGACCCGCGCGGAACGGGACCCCGCCCGCCGCCGCCGACGCGGCGTGCCGGGCGGGGTCTCCTCGTGTCTCCTCCGATGTGGACGCCGGTGGGCGTCGATATCCGGCACCGCGACGACCCCGAGTTCTGGTAGCTTCCGCCGGGCGTAAGCACGAGACCAACGGGGAGAAACGAATGCGCTCAACTCGGCTCGCACTGCTGATTCCGGCGACGGTGGCGGTGCTCGTCATGGCCGGCTGCGACGACGGCGACAAGACGGCGGCCTCCGGTGGCACCGGCACGGCGACCACGGCGCCGACCACCGCCGCGGCCATCGCGCCGAGCGCCACCGCGCCGGCCACGCCGGCCATGGACGCCGCCACGAAGGCCGCCTGCGCGGCCGTCGACAAGGACATCAAGGCCGCGCTGAAGAAGGTCGCCGAGGCGGAGAAGATCGGCCCGCCGGCCGGGCACTCCGCGGTCAGCGCCCAGTACTCCGCCGGCGCCGCGTCGCTCTACGTCAATGCCTTCACCACCAGCGACACGGTCAACAACGCCGTGAAGCAGGTCGCGACCACCATGTCGGACCTGGCCGACACGTGGGCGAAGGCCCCGAAGAAGGCGCCGAGCAAGGCCGAGCTGACCAGTGCCGTGAAGCAGCTCGACACCGCCTGCTCGGCCACCTGATCCGGCTCCCGTCGGTAACGGAGTTGCTGCCCAGCCACTCCGTTACCGACGGACCGTGCCACGCGGCGGGTCAGAAGGCGCAGGCGATGACGAGCTCGGTGGTGCGGTCGGGGAGCAGATCGAGCTTCGCGATCCGGCCCGCCGCCCGGACGTCGTCGGCCACCAGGGTGAGCCGGTCGAGCAGGGCGGCCGGCCCGAGCGCCTCGGCCAGCGGCACCTCGGCCTTCATCGACAGCTTCCGCTCCGACTTGGCCCGGCGCACCTGACCCAGCGCGTCCGCGGCCAGCCGCAGCAACTCCGGGTCACCCGGCCCCTGCACGGCCCGGCCCACCTCGTAGGTGGTGGGCCAGGGCGCGCGGTGCACCGAGCCGTAGCGCCACCAGGACCAGACCTCCTCGGTGACGAAGGGCAGCACCGGGGCGAAGAGCCGCAACTGCACCGAGAGCGCCGTGGCGAGCGCCGCCCGGGTGGAGTCGGCACCCGGCCCGGTGCCGTAGGCGCGTTCCTTCACCAGTTCGATGTAGTCGTCGCAGAACCGCCAGAAGAACGACTCCGTGGCGATGAGGGCTGCCGTGTGGTCGTACGCGTCGAAGGCGGTGGTCGCCGTGGCGACCACGCCGGACAGCTCGGCGAGCATCGCGGTGTCCAGCGGTGCGGTAACCGGGGCCCGCAGCGCGTCGGCGGCGCCCAGCCCGAGGACGAACTTCGAGGCGTTGAGCAGCTTCGTGGCGAGCCGGCGGCCCACCTTGATCTGCGCCGGGTCGAACGCCAGGTCCATGCCGGGCTTGCCGTTGGCGGCCCAGTAGCGGACCGCGTCCGAACCGTGCTGCTCCAGCAGGCCCATCGGGGTGACCACGTTGCCCTTGGACTTGGACATCTTCTTCCGGTCGGGATCGAGGATCCAGCCGGAGAGCACGGCGTCCCGCCAGGGCAGCACACCCTGCTCCTGGTGCGCCCGCACCACGGAGGCGAAGAGCCAGGTGCGGATGATCTCCTGCCCCTGCGGACGCAGGTCCATGGGGAAGACCCGCCGGAACAGGTCCTCGTCGGTCGCCCAGCCGCCGACGATCTGCGGGGTCAGCGACGAGGTGGCCCAGGTGTCCAGCACGTCCGGGTCGCCGACGAAACCGCCCGGCGCCCCGCGCTGCGCCTCCTCGTAGCCCGGCGGCGGCTCGCTCGACGGGTCGACCGGGAGCATCGACTCGTCCGGTGTGAGAGGCTGAGACCAGTCCGGCTCGCCAGCGTCGTCGAGCCGGTACCACACCGGCACCGGCACGCCGAAGAAGCGTTGCCGGCTGACCAGCCAGTCACCGGTGAGGCCCCCCACCCAGTGCTCGTAGCGGTGCCGCATGTGCTCCGGCACCCAGCGCAGCTCCCGCCCGCGCGCCAGCAGCTCCTCGCGCAGGTCGAGATCCCGGCCGCCGTTGCGCAGGTACCACTGCCGGGTGGAGACGATCTCCAGAGGCCGGTCGCCGCGCTCGTAGAACTTCACCGGGTGGGTGATCGGACGCGGCTCGCCCACCAGGTCGCCCGCATCGGCCAGCAGCTCGACGATCGTGCGCCGGGCACCGTTCACGGTCTGCCCGGCCAGCGCCGCGTAGGGCTCCCCGGGCACGCCGGCCGGCGCCTCCGGCAGCAGCCGCCCGTCCCGGCCGATCACCACCCGCGTGTCCAGCCGCAGCTCCCGCCACCAGGTCACGTCGGCCAGGTCGCCGAACGTGCAGACCATCGCGATGCCGGTGCCCTTGGCCGGGTCCGCCAGCGGATGCGCGTGCACCGGCACCTCGACCCCGAAGACCGGGGTGCGCACCGACGTGCCCACCAGCTCCGCGTAGCGGTCGTCGTCGGGGTGGCACACCAGCGCCACGCAGGCCGGCAGCAGCTCAGGCCGGGTGGTGTCGATCAGCACCTCGCCTCCGCCGGAGGCGTGGAAGCGCAGCCGGTGGTAGGCGCCCGGCCGCTCCCGGTCCTCCAGCTCGGCCTGGGCCACGGCGGTGGCGAAGCCGACGTCCCACAGCGTCGGCGCCTCGGCCTGATAGGCCTCGCCCCGGGCCAGGTTGCGCAGGAACGCCCGCTGGCTGGTCGCCCGGGCCACCCGCCCGATCGTCGTGTAGGTGAGCGACCAGTCCACCGACAGCCCGAGCCGCCGCCACAGCGCCTCGAAGACCTTCTCGTCCTCCGCGGTGAGCACCTCGCACAGCTCGATGAAGTTGCGCCGGGAGATCGCCACCGGGTCCTTCCGGGCCGCCTCGCTCACCGGCGCGGCCGGCGGCCGCCAGCCCGGGTCGTAGGGCAGGGCCGGGTCGGGGCGCACCCCGTAGACGTTCTGCACGCGCCGCTCGGTGGGCAGGCCGTTGTCGTCCCAGCCCATCGGGTAGAAGACCGTGCGGCCGCGCATCCGCTGGAACCGGGCCACCGTGTCGGTGTGCGTGTAGGAGAAGACATGCCCCATGTGCAGCTCGCCCGATACGGTCGGCGGCGGGGTGTCGATCGCGTAGACGTCCTGCCGCTCCTTGTCGCGGTCGAACGCGTACGTCCCGTCCTCCTGCCAGCGGCGCGCCCAGGTCTCCTCGATGCCGTCCAGGGTTGGACGCTCGGGGACGCCGGCGCGGGCCGTCCTCGCCGTGTCGGTCATCAGCCGATCGTAGGCAGGCGATCCGTGCCGCTCCACGACTTTCGCTCTCGTGGCGGTATCCGGCACGGTCCCGTCAGCGCGGGCGGGTCAGATCAGGGAGTCGCGCCACTGGCGGTGCAGGGCGGCGTACCGGCCACCGGCGGCGGCCAGCTCGGCCGGGGACCCGTCCTCCACGATCCGGCCGCCGTCGAGGACCAGCACCCGGTCGGCGATCTCCACGGTGGAGAGGCGGTGCGCGATCACCAGCGCCGTGCGGTCCCGCAGGACGCTGTGCAGCGCCCGCTGCACCAGGCGCTCGGTGGGCACGTCCAGCGACGAGGTGGCCTCGTCGAGGATCAGCACCCGGGGGTCGGCCAGGAACGCCCGGGCGAACGCGACGAGCTGCCGCTGCCCGGCGGAGAGCCGGCCGCCGCGCCGGTGCACGTCGGTGGCGTACCCGTCGGGGAGCGCCGCGATGAAGTCGTGCGCGCCGATGGCCCGGGCGGCGGCCTCCACGGTCGCGTCGTCGGCGTCCGGGCGGCCGAACCGGATGTTCTCCGCGATCGAGCCGCTGAACAGGTGGTTCTCCTGGGTGACCAGCACCACGGCCCGGCGCAGCTCGGCGTCGGTGAGGTGCCGGAGGTCCACGCCGTCGAGGCTGACGGTGCCGGACGCCGGGTCGTGGAACCGGGCCAGCAGCTTGGCGATGGTGGACTTGCCGGCGCCGGTCGGCCCGATGAGCGCGACGGTCTGCCCGGCCGGCACGGTCAGCTCCAGCCCGGACAGGATCGGCGCCTCCGGCCGGTAGCCGAAGTGGACCGAGCGGAACGCGACCGCCCCCCGCCCCGGGCCGGCGGGCAGCGGCACCGGCCGCGCCGGCTCGGCCACGGCGGGCCGCTCGTCCAGCACGCCGGCCAGCTTCTCCAGCGCGGCCGTGGCCGACTGCAACGCGTTGTAGAACTGGCTCAGCTCCTCCATCGGCTCGAAGAACCGGCGCAGGTAGAGCAGGAACGCGGCGAGCACCCCGACCTCGGTCCGCCCGCCCAGCACCCGCCAGCCGCCGTAGCCGAGCACCGCCGCGGCGGTCAGGTTGCCGATCAGCCGGATGCCCGGCGAGTAGACCGCGATGAGCCGGAACGCGCGGAGGTTGGCCAGCCGGTAGTCGTCGTTCACGGCGGCGAAGATGCGCTGGTTGCGGGGTTCCCGCCGGTAGGTCTGCACCGCCCGGATCCCGCGCAGCGACTCGACGAAGTGCACGATGACCAGCGCCACCGCCTCCCGGGTCCGCCGGTACGCCCCGGCGGAGGCGCGGGCGAACCACCGGGACAGCCAGAACAGGAACGGGAAGGCGAGCAGGGTGACCGCGGCCAGCGGCAGGTCCAGCCAGAGCAGGATGCCCGCCACCGACAGCACCGACAGTGCGGCCGTCACCAGCTTGTCGATCCCGCCGTCGACCAGCTCGGCGATCGAGTCCAGGTCACTGGTCAGCCGGGACACCATCCGGCCCGAGGTGTAGCGCTCGTGGAAGCCGACGTCGAGGCGGAGGAAGTGGCCGTACACCCGTTTGCGGAGGTCGAGCAGGACGGCCTGGCCGATCCGGGCGGCGAGGGCGAGGAAGGCGCGCCGGGTCGCGTACTCGGTGCCGGTGGCGACGACGAACGCGGCGGCGACGGCGATCAGCGGGCCGGAGTCGCCGGCGCGCAGCGGCCCGATGCCCCGGTCGATGCCGAGCATCACCAGGTACGGGCCGGCCATCGCGGCGGCGTTCTGGGCCAGCAGCAGGGACAGCGCCACGCCGAGGCGGGCCCGGTGCGGGCGCAGCAGGTCGCGGAGCAGGATGCGGCTGCGGCGCCGGAGCCGGGCCACCGCCTCCGGCGACGAGTCCTCGGCCCGGCTGCGATCGGCGTCGGGGTCGGTGGCCCGCCCGCGCCAGCGGGTCAGGTCGAGGTCGGGGTCGCCGCGCTGTCGGGACCCGTCGGGGTCGGGGTCGCCGCGCCGGGACGTGCCTGGGTCGCCGCGCTGCCGGGGTATCCGGGGCGGCACGGCGGGCCCCGTCACGAGCGCACCAGGCCGGCGCCGTCCGCCCGCCGCTCCGGCTCCGCCGAGAGCACCGCCCGGTAGGCCGGGACCTCGGCCAGCAGCTCGGAGTGGGTGCCCACGGCGACGATCCGGCCGCCGTCGAGCAGCGCCACCCGGTCGGCCAGCGTCACCGTGGACGGCCGGTGCACCACCAGCAGAGCGGTGGTGTCCCGCAGCACCCGGCGGAGAGCCGCCTCGACCAGCGCCTCGGTGTGCACGTCGAGCGCGGAGAGCGGGTCGTCGAGCACGAGCAGCGCGGGCCGGCCGAGGACCGCCCGGGCCAGCGCGAGCCGCTGCCGCTGCCCGCCGGAGAGGGAGAGCCCCTGCTCGCCGACGCGGGTGGCCAGCCCCCACGGCAGGTCGTACGCGAATTCCGCCTGGGCCAGCGCGAGCGCGGCCCGGACCTCCTCCTCGCCGGCCTCCGGCCGGCCCAGCGTCAGGTTCTCCCAGACCGACATGGAGAACAGGGTCGGCTCCTCGAAGGCCATCCCGACGAGCCGGCGCAGCGAGCCGAGGCGCAGGTCGCGCAGGTCGTGCCCGTCGAGGGTGACCCGGCCGCCGGTCACCTCGCGCAGCCGCGGGACCAGGGACAGCAGCGTGCTCTTGCCGCAGCCGGTAGCACCGACCAGGGCCAGCGTCTCGCCCGGCTCCACGGTCAGCTCCACCTCGCGCAGCACCGGCGCCGGGCTGCCGGGATAGCGGAAGCTCACCCGCTCGAAGCGGAGCCGGCCGCGCACCTCCGCCCGGGCGAGCGTGCGGGCGTGCGGGGCGTCCACGATGGCGGGCGGGGTGTCCAGCACCTCCTGGATCCGGTCGGCGGCGGTCGCCGCCTCCTGCGCGTTGGCGATGATCCAGCCGAGGGACTGCACCGGCCAGATCAGCATGAGCTGGAGGCTGACGAAGGCGACCAGAGCGCCGAGGGTGAGCCCGCCCCGGGCGACGGCGGCGGCGCCGGCCACCAGCACCGCCCCGAGGGTGAGGTTGGGCACCAGGTCGAACAGGGCGGAGGTGCGGGCCAGCAGACGGGCCTTGCCGACCCCCGTGTCGTGCAGCCGGCGGGCGCCCGTGGCGAACCGGACGGCCAGCTCGGGCCCCCGCCCGTGGGCCCGCATGGTGCGCAGGCCCTGCGCGGTCTCCTCGACCAGCGTGGCCACGTCGCCCTGCTGGTCCTGCATCCGCCGCGACGCCGCGTGGTAGTGCCGGGCGAACCGGCGGCTGATCAGGAACAGCGGGACGGCGCTGCCCGCCGCCAGCAGGCCGAGCCAGGGGTGCAGCCGGATCAGCAGCACCACCACGGCGGCGTAGGTGATCAGGTTGAGCACCAGGAAGAGCAGGCCGAAGGAGAGGAACCGGCGGATCACCGACAGGTCGCTGGTGATCCGGGAGAGCAGCTGGCCGGACTGCCACCGGTCGTGGAAGTCGGTGGGTAGGCGTTGCAGGTGGGCGTAGAGGTCGGCCCGGATGGCCGCCTCCATGCCGACGGAGGAGGAGGACTGGGTCCACCGCCGGATGAAGATCAGCACCGCCTCGGCCAGGCCGAGCAGCAGGGCGAGGGCGCCGAGCCGGAGCAGCCCGGCCACGTCGTGCCGGGCCACCGGCCCGTCCACCACCCGCTGCACCACCAGGGGCACGGCCAGGCTCGCCGCCGTGGCGGCCAGGGCGGCGAGCAGCAGCCAGGCGAACTCCGCCGCGTAGGGGCGCAGGTAGGGATGCAGCCGCCAGAGGTTGCGCAGCGGGTGGGGACGGGCGTCGTGACACACCGCAGGGCCGCCGTCGCTCAGCGCAGGCACTACCCGACGGTAGCGGCAGGGGGTGACATCCCCGCTGTCAGCTAGCCGTCACCCGTCCCTCATGCCCGAGAAGCCACTTCTTCACGTCCAGTCCCCAGCGGTAGCCGCCGAGCGTGCCGTCGGTGCGCAGCACCCGGTGGCAGGGCACGAAGAGCGCGGCGGCGTTGCGGGCACAGGCCGCCGCCGCGGCGCGGACCGCCGCCGGACGCCCGGCCAGCGCGGCGAAACCGGTGTACGTGACCGGGTCGCCCGGCTTGACGTCGCGCAGCACCTGCCAGGCGTGGGCCAGGAAGACGCCACCGGTCTGCTGCTCGACGGGGACTGTGTCGATCGCGGCCAGGTCACCGGCCAGGTAGGCGCGGACGGCGGCGGTGACCGGGCCGAGGTCGGCCCGCTCGCGCAGCGCGCCGCGCAGTCCAGGGTGGATCAGGGGGACGAGGGTCGCCGGGTCGGCGGTGAAGCCGGCGGCGCGTACCGCCCCGTCGGGCCCGGCCAGCACGCTCAGCCGGCCGGCGGGGGTGTCGATGACGGTGCTGTCCAGTGTGGTCATGCCGCTCTCCAGAGTCGGATCACCGCGTACGACCGCCAGGGGCGCCAGCGGTCCGCGTACGCGTTCAGGGTCTTCGGGTCGTCGGGCAGGCCGAGGGCGGCGGCGCCCCGGCGTACGCCCAGGTCGGTGGGGAGGAGGACGTCGGGGTCGCCGAGTGCGCGCATGGCCACGTAGCCCGCGGTCCACGGCCCGACCCCGGGCAGTGCGGTCAGCCGGCGCACCGCCTCCTCCCGGTCCCCACCGGGTGCCAGGTCCAGGTCCCCGTCGGCGACCGCCCGGGCCACCGCCCGGATCGTCTCCCGCCGCGCCCCCGGCATCCGGAACGCGCTGTCGTCCGCCGAGAGCACCTCCTCAGCGCTCGGGAACGCCCGCAACCCCAGCGGTCGATCATGAGGTTCGCCGCTGTTCCGGCGATCGACTTCGCCGTCAACCTCATGATCGACGGGGTGGGCGGTGGCGGTCAGGAGGTGGGTCAGGGTCGTTCTCGCCGATCTCAGGGAGATCTGCTGGGTTGTTATGGCGCGGACGGCCATCTCGAAGCCGTCCACGGCGTGCGGGAGCCGGACGCCGGGTTCGGCGGCCACCGCGGGGGCCAGGGCCGGGTCGGCCGCCAGCGTGGCGTCGACCGCGGCCGGGTCGGCGTCCAGGTCGAGCAGGCGGCGGCAGCGGGCCACGGCCGGGGCCAGGTCGCGCATGTCGGCCAGGCGCAGGGTCGCGGCCACGTGCCCGTCGGCCGGGGCCAGCGACACCGTGCCGGGCCCGTGCGGCAACCGCAACCCCCGGTGGTACGCCCCGTCGCGGACCTCCTCGACGCCCGGCAGCGCCCGCAACGCCAGGAAGTCCAGCAGCGCACCCGCGTGCAACGGCGGCCGGTACGCCAGCCGCAGCGTGATCGTGCCCGACCCGCCCACCGCCCGCCGGCCGCCCCGGCTGACCCGCAGCTCGGACGGGGTGGCCCCGTACACCTCACGGACCGTGTCGTTGAACTGCCGGACGCTGCCGAACCCGGCGGCGAACGCCACCTCGGCCAGGCCGAGCCCGGTGGTCTCGATGAGGATCCGGGCGGTCTGCGCCCGCTGCGCCCGGGCCAGCGCCAGCGGGCCGGCGCCCAGTTCGGCCCGGAGCATCCGGTGCAGGTGGCGCTCGGTGTAGCCGAGCCGAGCCGCCAGCCCCGGTACGCCGTCCCGGTCGACCACCCCGTCGGCGATCAGCCGCATGGCCCGCCCGACCACGTCGGCCCGGACGTCCCACTGGGGCGAGCCCGGGGCGGCGTCGGGGCGGCAGCGGCGGCAGGCCCGCAGCCCGGCGCCCTGTGCGGCCGCGGCCGACGGGAAGAACCGGACGTTCTGCCGCTTGGGGGTGGTCGCCGGGCAGGACGGCCGGCAGTAGATCCCGGTCGACGTCACGCCGGTGTAGAACCAGCCGTCGAACCGCTGGTCGCGGCTGTCGACGGCCCGGTAGCACCGCTCGAAGTCGAGTTCCATGACACCGATCCTGCCTCGCAGGTCGGGCTGTCGGCTGGCGGGATTCGGACGCGGGCGTGCACGACCGCCCTGGGCGCTGCGACGGGGGGAACGGCGAGCCCGCCGGCCCGTGAGTGGGACGCCGTGAAGGTCACCGGGGCCGGGATACCTCCATGGCGTTCCACTCACCGCCGGCCGGGCGGCCGGACGACCCGGGCGGCCGGGTCAGCTGCTGGGGCTGGGGGATGCGGTGGGCCAGGTGCCGGGTACGCCCGGTCCGCCGCCGGGGCCGGACGGGGAGGGTGTCACGGTGGGCTCGCCCGGCCGGCTCGGGCTCGGCACGGGGCGGCCGGGCCGGCCCGGGGCCGAGACGCTGGGGGCGGGACCGGCCGTCGCGGTGCCGGACGGGCTCGGCGCGACGGTGGGCGGTCCGCTGGGGGAGGGGGCCACCGTGGGTCCCGAGGGGGACGGGGACACGGTCGGCGGCGCCGATGGTGCCGCCGGGCTTGGCGCATCCCCGCCACCGGCCGCCAGCGCGATCGGTGCGCCGATCAGCACGGCGGCCACCACGCCCGCCGCGCCGAGCGTCACCGTGGTCCGCCGGCGGTTCCGGAACCGGCGTTCCGCCGGGGTCAACTGGTCCTGCACTCTGGGTGCCTCCTCGGCCAGATCGGAGAGGGTGGCGCGGATGAGGTCCTCGAAGGGCGTGGTCACCGCCGTACCTCCAGGAGTTCGACGTCCGGCATGAGCTGGCGCAGCCGGGTCACCGCCCGGTGGGTCCGGCTGCGTACCGTGCCGACCGTGCAGCCCAGTGCCTCGGCGACCTGGGTCTCGGTGAGGTCCTCGTAGTAGCGCAGGACCAGCACCGTGCGCTGGGCCGGCGGCAGCAGCCGCAGCGCCGCCCGCATCGCCAGGCGTACGTCCGTGCCGCCGCTCGGGTCCGGCTGGACCGCCTCGTCGGCCGGGGTGAGCGCCGTCTCCCGGCGTCGCCCCAGCCGCCGCCACCAGCTCACCTGCTCCCGGTACATGACCGTGCGCAGGTAACCCTCCGGGTCGGCGTGCCGCAGCGACCGCCACCTCGGGATGGTCCTGGCCAGCGCCGACTGGAACAGGTCCTCGGCCGCGTGCCGGTCGCCGGTGAGCAGGTACGCCACCCGCATCAGCGCCGGCGTGCGGCTGGCAACGAACTCGGCCAGCCGGGCCCGGTCATCCTCGTCCACCCACCCTCCCGCTCGTTGTCGTCACCAGTACAGACGCCCCAGCTCAAGCGAGCTATCCCTGGCGTGGCAACGGATTCCGCCGCGGAAAGTGTCGGTAGTGGCCGGTACCGTCGCGCCACCAACTCAAGAAAAGGTGCGGGGCATGGCGAGCGTGGCCGGGCGGGGGTGTCCGCTGATGCGGTCGGGGCGGGCACGGCTGGACGACGCGGTGGTGCAGGGCTTCTACGACCGGATGCGGGTGGTGGCGCCGGCCGCCTACGGGGCGATCGAGCGGGACCGGGCCGACGACCCGGGGCGTCCCTTCGCCGACACCGCCTGCGGCCGGCTGGTCGGCTCGCTCGAGGCGGCCGGGCTGCGCGCACTCGGCATGTGGGCGCACCACTGGTGCATGCGCTTCTACGACGACGACACCCGGGTCGGCCTGCGGCTGGTCCGGGAGCTCGCCGGCCGGGCGGGGCTGGGCTGGACGGTCGACGAGGTGCGCTGGCTGCTCGACCAGTCGCACGCGGCCGCGCCGTCCGCGGCGCACCGCTTCACCCTGCCGCTCGCGGCGGCGGCGGAACTGCCGCCCGGGGCACTGCCCGAGGGTGTGGCCACCGACACCTCGGCCGGCGACTGGCGCCGGCTGCGCGTCGGCTGACCACCCCGCTCACCCGGCGCGGCGCGTCCCGGGAGTTGGCCGAGCACCATGGCGCCGACCGCCACCGCGAAGCCGGCGAGCTGGACCGGGCTGAGCGCCTGCCCGAGCACCAGCCAGCCGAGGGTCGCGGCGGTCAGCGGGCTGAGCGCGCCGAGCACCGACACGCGCGTCACCGGCAGCCGGGCCGCGCCCCGGAACCAGAGCGCGTACGCCAGCGCGGTGCCGGCCAGCCCGAGCCACGCGTACCCGAGAAGGGCCGGCCCGTCCGGCGCGGGCGGCGCGCCCTCGACGGCGGCGGCGACCGGCACGATCAGCAGGCCGCCGGCGACGAGCTGCCAGCTTGTCGCGGCGAGGGTGCCCACCCCGGGCGGGCGGCCCCAGCGGCGGGTGAGCACCAGGCCGGCGGCCATCGCGGCGGTGCCGGCCAGGCCGGCGGCGACGCCCAGCGGGTCGAGGCCGGCGCCCGGCCGCAGCACCACGAGGGCGACCCCGGCGGGGGCGGCGAGCGCGGCGAGCAACGCGGGGCGGCCGGGCCGGTCCCGGAGCAGGGCGACGGTGAGCGCGGCGACCAGCAGCGGCTGGGCGGCTCCCAGGACGGCCGCGGTGCCGCCGGGCAGCCGGTACGCGGCGACGAAGAGCAGCGGGAAGAACGCCCCGATGTTGAGCGCACCGAGCAGGGCGGCCCGCCCCCCCCAGACGCCGTGCGGCCGTCGCCGGGTCAGCGCGAGAAGCAGGAGGCCGGCCGGCAGGGCGCGGATCGCGCCGGACCAGAGCGGCCGGCCGGCGGGCAGCAGCTCGGCGGTGACCAGGTAGGTGGTGCCCCAGGTGGCCGGGGCGAGGGCGGTGAGGGCGATGTCCGTCCAGCGGCGGGTCATGGCGACCTGCTTTCCTTGATGCTAAGTAGCTTAGCGCTAAGCTAATCAGTGCCGAGTGAAAAGGGAAGTGCGAGGTGCGGCACAATCGACAGCCGTGGCAACCGACGACGTGGACCTGATCGTCGAGCAGTGGCGCCGGGAGCGGACCGGCATGCGGCCCGAGCCGATGGCCGTCTTCGGCCGCATCTACCGGCTGGCCCGGCTGGTCGGCGACCGCCAGGAGAAGGTGTACGCCGGCTGGGGCATCGGCCGGGGCGAGTTCGACGTGCTCGCCGCGCTGCGCCGGTCCGGCGCGCCGTACACCCTGGCACCGAAGGCGCTCGCGGCCTCGCTGATGCTCACCTCCGGCGGGATGACCGGCCGGCTCGACCGGCTGGAGCGGGCCGGGCTGGTGCGGCGCGCGCCCGACCCGGCCGACCGGCGGGCGCTGCGCGTCAGCCTCACCGACGCCGGCCGCCGCGTGGCCGAGGAGTCGGCCGAGGCCGGGCTGGAGGTGCAGCGGCGGATCCTCGACGCGCTGGCCCCCGCCGACCGGGACCGGTTGGGCGATCTGCTGCGCGTCCTGCTGGCCGCGGCCGAGGCGGAGCCGCCGGATCGGGCAGGATGATCTCCGACGCCACCGACCGGAAGGACGGCCATGCCCGCCAGTGAACCCACCATCGTCGCCACCAGCATGGGTTTCTTCAGCCGGCACCGCGGGCCCTGGGACGCCCGGCCCAGCCAGCTGTTCGACCTGATGGCCGAGCTGGCGCAGGCCGGCGACGCACCCCGGGTCTGCTACCTGAACCAGGCGGTCGGCGACCAGCCCACCTCGTTCACGGTGTTCTACGGCGCGTTCGCCGGCACCCGGTTCCGCCCGTCCCACCTGGCGCTCTACCCGATGCCCAACGTCGAGGACGTCCGCGCCCACCTGCTCGCCCAGGACATCATCTGGGTCGGCGGCGGCAGTGTGGCCAACCTCTGCGCGGTGTGGCGGGTGCACGGCCTGCCGGACATCCTGCACGAAGCCTGGCAGGCCGGCGTGGTGCTCGGCGGGGTCTCCGCCGGGTCGATCTGCTGGCACCTCGGCGGCGCCACCGACAGTTACGGCCCGACCCTGCGCCCGTTCACCGACGGGCTCGGCTGGCTCCCGTACGGCAACGGGGTGCACTACGACAGCGAGGACCAGCGCCGGCCGCTCATGCACCGGCTCGTCGGCGACGGCACGCTCCCGACCAGCCACTGCACGGACGACGGGGTCGGGCTGATCTACCGGGGCACCCGGCTGGCCGAGGCGGTCGCCGACCGGGAGGGCGTGGCCGCGTACGAGTTGGCCCGCGCCGAGGACGGGACCGTCCGGGAGACCCGGATCGAGCCCCGGCTGCTGCCCGCCCGGCCCGCCTGACCGGTTCCCGCCGCGAACCGCGTAAGCTGGCTCGTCGTGAGTCTCACCATCGGCATCGTCGGCCTGCCCAACGTGGGCAAGAGCACCCTGTTCAACGCGCTGACCAAGAACGACGTGCTCGCCGCGAACTACCCGTTCGCCACCATCGAGCCGAACGTCGGCGTGGTCGGGCTTCCCGACGAGCGGCTGACCAAGCTCGCCGAGATCTTCTCCTCGCAGAAGGTCCTGCCGGCGCCGGTCTCGTTCGTCGACATCGCCGGGCTGGTCCGGGGCGCCTCGAAGGGGCAGGGCCGGGGCAACGCGTTCCTGGCCAACATCCGCGACGCCTCGGCGATCTGCCAGGTGGTGCGGGCCTTCTCCGACCCGAACGTGGTGCACGTCGACGGCAAGGTCTCCCCGGCCGACGACATCGAGACGATCAACACCGAGCTGATCCTGGCCGACATCCAGACCCTGGAGAAGGCGCTGCCGCGGCTGGAGAAGGAGGCCAAGCTCCGCAAGGACCGGGCCGCCGCCGTCGAGGCCGCCAAGAAGGCCGTCGAGGTCCTCGACGGCGGCACCACCCTCTACGCGGGCGCCGCCGCTGCCAAGATCGAGCTGGAGCACCTGCGCGAGCTGCACCTGCTCACCACGAAGCCGTTCCTCTACGTCTTCAACGTCGACGAGGCCGAGCTGGGCAACGCCGAGTTCCTCGACGAGCTGCGCGGCCTGGTCGCCCCGGCCGAGGCGGTCTTCATGGACGCCAAGATCGAGTCCGAGCTGGTGGACCTGCCCGAGGAGGAGGCCCGCGAGCTGCTGGAGTCGATCGGGCAGTCCGAGCCGGGGCTGGACCAGCTCGTCCGGGTGGGCTTCCGCACGCTGGGGCTCCAGACGTATCTGACGGCCGGCCCCAAGGAGGCGCGGGCCTGGACCGTCCCGGTGGGCGCCACCGCGCCGGAGGCCGCCGGGGTGATCCACAGCGACTTTCAGCGCGGCTTCATCAAGGCCGAGGTGGTCTCCTACCACGACCTGGTCGAGGCCGGATCGATGGCGGCGGCGAAGGCCGCCGGCAAGGTCCGGATCGAGGGCAAGGAGTACGTCATGCAGGACGGCGACGTCGTGGAGTTCCGCTTCAACGTCTGAGATCGGCGTCCCTCCCGCCGCCCAGTTCGGAGTTCCCGCCGTGCTTTTCGAGGTCACCCGCAGCGAACTCGCCGGCATCTTCGGCGAGGACCGGCTCGCGACCCTGCCCGCCGCCGCCTTCCCGCCCGCCGTCGCGGACACCGAGGGCGCCCGCCTCCTGCAGACCGTCGGCGTCCCCACCGGGACCTTCTGGCTGCGTGTGCCCGACGAGGACTCCGGCCGGCTGCCGCTCGTCCGGGACGTCGTCGACGTCGCGGACTTCGAGGACGTCGCGGAGGACGCGGGCGAGTGGCCCGTCATCGGCTGGCTGCTCAATGCCCACGTCGCCCTCGACCCCGGTTCCGGCACGGTGCACGCCTTCGACGCCGACGAGGAGACCGCGCCGGAACTCCACCGGGACGTCTCCTCCCTCGTCCAGGTCACCGTCCGGTTCCAGCGCCTGCTCGACGAGTTCACCTTCGGCGACGACGAGGAAGCCGACTTCGAGCGCCTGGAGCGCGAGGTCGAGCGAATCCGCCAGGAGACGAGCGGCCTCGACCCGCTCCCCTTCCAGGACGACGAAACCGTCTGGTCGGTGGTCGGCGATGAGATCGCCATGGGCCAACGCTTCCTGGGCGACAGCCCGGCGGCCCGTTCGCTCCACGGGCGATGACCGGCCGACGTCGGTCAGGCGATTCCGCCGTCGCTGTGCAGGAGCTGCCCGTTGATCCAGCCCCCGTCGGCCGAGCACAGGAACGCCACGAGGTTCGCACAGTCCTGCGGGCGGCCGAGGCGTCCGAGCGGCGTGGACCGCAGGACCGCATCCCTGATCTCCGCGGTCATCCAGCCGGTGTCGGTGGGACCCGGATCGATGGCGTTGGCGGTCACGCCGAGGTGGGCGAGCTCCCGGGCGGCGGCCAGCGTGATCCGGTCGAGAGCGCCCTTGCTGGCCCCGTAGGGAAGATTGCCGACGGTGGCGTCACTGGTCAGGCTCACGATGCGGCCAGTGCCGTGCGCCCCTCGGAAGCGTCGGGCGTACTCCCGGATCAGGAGCCAGCTCGCCCGGGTGTTGACCGCGAAGTGACGGTCGAAGCTCTCGATGCTGGTGTCCAGCAGGCCCGAGTCGACGCTCTCGCAGTGGGCGAGGACGAGCGCGCCGACCGCGCCCAGCTCCCGCTCCACGGTCTCGAAGATGCCGGCCGCGGCATGCGGGTCACCGAGATCCGCCTCGACCGCGGCGGTTCTCGCCCCGTGCTCGCCCGCCCGGTCGCGGAGCAGCGTCACCGCCTCGGGATCGGCTCCCCAGGGCATCCGCTCGTCGTACGGGGTCCAGTAGGTGAGCCCGACATCCCAGCCGGTCTCCGCCAGCTTCAGCGCCACCGCCGCGGCGATGCCGGCGCTGCGGCCGGCACCGGTCACGAGGGCGACGGGCCGCTGCTGTTGATCTGTACGGGTCAGCACCGGGTCACGATAGCCGTGAGCGCCGGCGTGCTTCCGGGCCGCGGAGTGTCGGGCGTCGCGGTTAGCCTGCTAGCGTGGCCGAATTCACCGACGCCGATCTGCGCGGCTCGCGGTTCGCGCACGCCGACCTCAGCGGCTCCGAGTTCCGTGCCGTCGACCTGTCCCGGGCCCGGTTCCGCAGCGCCGACCTGAGCGGGGTCACCATGCGCGGCGTCGAGCTGGCCGACGTCGACATCCGCGGTGAGATCCAGCACCTGACGATCAACGGCGTCGACGTCGGGCCGCTGATCGAGGCGGAGCTGGACCGGCGACACCCGGACCGGGCCCGGATGCGCCCGACCGATCCGGCCGGCTTCCGCGAGGCGTGGGACATCCTGGAGCGGCTCTGGGCCGGCACCGTCGACCGGGCCGGCCGGCTGCGGCCCGAGCTGCTGAACGAGTCGGTCGACGGTGAGTGGTCCTTCATCGAGACGCTGCGGCACCTCGCCTTCGCCACCGACTCGTGGGTCGGGCGGGCGATGCTCGGCGACCCGGCGCCGTGGGATCCCCTGGACCTGCCGTGGGACGAGATGCCGGACACCCCGGGTGTGCCACGGGACCGGGCCGTGCGGCCCTCCCTCGACGTGGTGCTCGCGCTGCGCCGCGACCGGATGTCCACGGTGCGCCGGGTCATCGAGGGGCTGACCCCCGAGTCGCTGGCCGGCCACACCGAGCCGGTGGACGGTGTCGGCTGGCCACGGCCCCGCAGCTATCCGGTCCGGGAGTGCCTGCTGATCGTTCTGAACGAGGAGTGGGAGCACCGGCTCTACGCGGAGCGCGACCTGGCCGCGCTGGAGGCACGCGAAGCGCGTTCAGCTTGAGCTGTTGACCAGCTTGCGCAGCGCGGCGACGGCGGCCCGGTCGCTGACCTTGGCGTAGATCTTCTTGTCCGGGCCGGCCAGCACGACGTACGGGCACGCCTGGTCGTCGCCCGTCATCGGCTTGTCGAGCAGCTTGCGGCCGGTCGCCACTTCGTACACCCGGAGGCGCCAGCTCGCCTTCAGCAGCGTCAACGTCAACGGCTTCGGGTCGTCGTACTTGCAGCGGCGGATCGTCGCGCCACTGCCGACCCGGTCCAGGCAGGCGACCATCTGCACCTTCGTGGGCGCCTCCGGCGCCCAGGTCTGCTCCACCTTCTTCGACAGGCCCTGAGAGAAGTAGTAGGTGCCGTCCTGGTAGCGCAGCCCGGAGCCGTCCCCGATGAGCAGCACCAGCGGGTGCGGCGCCTTGCCTGCGCGTTTCGGTGACTGCGGGTAGTAGACGTTGTCGTCGCACACCCGGTTCAGGTCGGAGATCTCCTCGGCCGGGTACGCGCTCGCCTCCGGCCCTTCCTGCACCGGTTCCGCGCTGGTCTCAGGGGCGGCGGTCGCGGCGGGGCCGCGGCCGGTGCTGGGCGCCGGGGGCGCCTCCCGTGCCGGTTCGGAGGCGGTCGTCGTCGCCGATCGCAGCAGGAGGACGCCGCCCGTCAGGCCGAGGCAGCCCACCAGCAGCACCACGCCCACGATCACGGCGGCGACGACGAGCGTGCGGTTGCGCGGCCCGGGCGGCGGCGCCCACGCCACCTGCGGCTGCGGCCCGAACGGCGGCAGGGGCGGCTGCTGCGCGAACGGGTGCGGCTGCTCGCCCGCTGCCGGCACGTACGGCGGCGCGCCGTGGCTGAGCGGCGGCTGCCCGAGTGGGTGCTGCGCGGAAGGATCGGCTGGTCCGGTGCCGGGCACCGGATCCATCGCCGGTCCCGCGCCCGATTCGGCCCCCGTGCCGGTCATGCGCAGTCCTCTTTCGATCAAGGCGAAGCGCGAAATGTACCAGCACATTCACCCAGCGTGGGGGCGGCTGCACCAGACCTGGAACGTGATCCGGTAAGGCCGCTCGAGGCGACGTTCCGTCGGCGTACGCGGACCAGCTCAGGCGTCGGCGACGACAGTCCCGCCACCGGCCGCCCCACAGCCTCGGCCGTCTCGTCAGCTCTGCTGCGGAACGGGGATCCGGTCGTGGAGGGTGTCCCGGCAGCGCAGCAGCCGCGCGGTGATCTCGTCGAACAGCGCCGGATCGGTCCGGCCGCCGCGCCACACGGCCCGCAGCGCGGCCTGGCCCACGGCCAGCTGCGTGGCGGCCCCCTCGACGAGGTTGGCGTACTCGTCCCGGATGTCCGGAGGGGCGGACCGCGCCGTCTCGCGGGCCGCGAGCAGCGGCGCGCCGGCGCGCGCGAAGATCTCGTCGGCACCCGCCTCACCGGCGGCGAGCCGGGACAGCACGTGCTCCAGTTCGGTCGCCGCGACGGTCATCCGACCGACCGCCGCCAGGGTCTCCTCTGCCAGCTTCACCACGCCGCGACCCTACCGCCGACCGGTCGGCCGCACCTCATCCCGCGCGCAGGGCATCGTCCACCCCGGTCTCGCGGCGGCCCAGGTGCACAGGATCGCGGCCCGAGAACACGTCCACGGCGGCCTTCACGCAGGCGCCGTACTCCCGGGTGGCGCTGATCCGCCAACGGTCCGCGTAGCGGCGGGCGGTGTCGTCGCCCACGCCGTTCGCGGCCACGCCGAGGTGCCGGCAGACCGCCACCGCGCGGGGCAGGTGGAACGACTGCGTGACCACGGTGGCCCGCTCCACCCCGAAGATCCGCCGGGCCCGGGCGCACGAGTCGTAGGTGTCGAAGCCGGCGTGGTCCAGCACCACCTTGTCCGTTGGTACGCCCCGGTCGACCAGCCAGCGCCGCATCGCGTCGGGCTCGTCGTAGTCGTCGTTCATGTGGTCGCCGGAGACCAGGACGACCCGGACCTTGCCGGCGGCGAAGAGCCGCTGCGCGATCTCCAGCCGGGCGGCGAGGAACGGCGACGGGCTGCCGTCGGCCTCCACCTTGGTGCCCAGGACCAGGGCGACCGGGGCGTCCGGCACGTCGGCCTCGGAGAACAGGTGGCCGTCCGCGCCGCCGCGGACCCACGCCACGCTGGCCGCCGTGCCGGTGGCCAGCAGCGCCGCGCCGGCGACGACCACCACCACGGCACGGCGGATCCGGCGTACGGTCGGTCTGCGGTCGGTGCGCCAACCCCTGACCCTCGCGAACAACCCCCGCATGCGCGCGATTCTGTCAGGCGGCGGCGAGTACCGGGTTCCCGCAGGAGGAGGACGAGGATGGGGAAGCGGCATCCCGCGCTCGCGCGGCTCGACGTGCTCGTCGGGCGGTGGACCGTGCAGCCGGAGGTCGAGGGCCTCGGTGCCGGCTGGACGGAGCTGGCCTGGGTGGAGGACGGCCGCTTCCTCCGCCAGCACAGCGACGCCGAGCCCGTGCCGGAGACGGCGCCGCGCGCCTGGCGGGAGAACAACCCGCTCCCGACCACCCAGCTCATCGGTCTGGACGACGCGGGGCAGGAGTTCACGGTGCTCTACGCCGACGCGCGCGGCGTGCACCGGGTCTACCGGATGACGTTCGCCGACGGCGTCTGGCGGATGTGGCGGGAGGCGCCCGGCTTCCACCAGCGGTTCACCGGCACGCTGAGCGACGACGGCGCCGCGATCGACGGCCGCTGGGAGCGGTCCGCCGACGGCGTCGACTGGGCGCTCGACTTCAAGCTGGCGTACCGCCGCTGACCGGTGGCCCCGCCGCGTCGTAGAGCGTTGCCGGCAGGTCGGCCGGCACGTCAGGAGATGTGGTGGAGGATGACGTTGTGCACGTGGTGGCTCTTCTGCGCGCCCCGGAACTCCACCTCGTAGGTGTGCGCACCGACGTGGATGGCGATGGCGCCGGTGGAGAAGAAGGCGCCGCCCCACGACTTGTTGCTCACCACGCTCACGCTGGTGATCTTTCCGTACGGGATGCTGGTGATGGCGTACCGCTTCCCGACGAAGGAGCGGTCCTGGATGATCACCCGGCGGTCGGTCAGGCCGATGAACCCGGTTCCCGTGCCGACCGCGTCGTAGACGGCGATGATCTGCTCGCCGGGCAGGAGGCCGCTCTGGATCTGCTGGAACTGTTCCTTGCGGTCGTACGTGGGATCAGCCATGTCCCCGACGGTAGGCGGGCCGCGCCAGCGCTCAGGGGCCGGTGACCGCGCGGACCGCGTCCTCGATGCGCGCGGCCAGCAGCACCTCGCCCTCGGTGAGCGGCTCGCCGTCGCCGTGGCCCACCCGGATCTGGGTGCGATCGGCCCGGCGGCTGATCTCCGGGCGCAGGCGCAGCGCGTCGGCGACCACCGCGACGCGCTCGGTGAGCGCGGCGTGCTGGGTCTCGTCGAGGACGAGCGTCCGGCGGATCTGCTCGCCTTCCCGGGTCCATCCGGACAGCAGGGCGAGCGCGTCGCTGAGGTAGTCGTGCTTCGCCCGGCCGTTGAACAGCACGCGCATCACCGCACCTCCCAGGCGTCGTTGCCGGCTTGTGGCCAAATCGTCGCCATCCCGTGTCCCAGTCGACGCCCTCTAGTCTGTCGCCGCACAGATGGTGTGTCCACGCCCACACTTCCGTGTTCTGCTGACCTGACGGTCGGCTCAGCTACCCAAACCGCCGATTGATCTGGCACGCTGGACGCCCGTGCGGACCGAACGGGTTAGCGGGAACGGGCAGGATCGGCGGGAGCCGAGGGTGGTCGTCGGTGCGGCGATCATCGTGGACGGCAGGGTCCTGGCCTGCGAGCGCTCCGCCCCACCGGAGGTGGCCGGCCGCTGGGAGTTTCCCGGCGGGAAGGTGGAGCCGGGCGAGACCGAGACCGACGCGCTGATCCGCGAGTGCGCGGAGGAACTCGGCGTCCGGGTGGAGATCGGCGCGCGGCTCGGCCGCGACGTACCGATGGCACACGGCCGTTCCGTCCTCCGCGTGTACGTGGCCCGCCTGCTCGACGGTGAGCAACCGAAGGCCCTGGAGCATTCGGACCTGCGCTGGCTCGCCGCCGCCGAACTCGACACGGTTCCGTGGCTGCCGGCCGACGTGCCGATCGTCGCCGCACTGCGCCCGCTGCTCGCCGGCTCCTGACCGACGGAAGCGGGACAGGCCTCCCGACCGCCGGAAGCGGACGCGGGGTCGGAAACGGGACGGGGGCCGGCGGCATGTGCCGCGGCCCCCGTCGTCGTTGTCGGTGTGCTGCTCAGTGCTTCGGCTCGTCCTGCTGCGGGTGGGCGAAGTTCAGGTGCTCCGCCGGCAGCGGGAAGGTCACGTCGTCACCGAACGGCGACGGCGCGGCGGCACGGTCGAAGGTCAGTTCGGTCAGCGGGAGCTTGCCGTTGACGTCGACCGCGGGGGCGGTCGGGTGCGGCACCTCGCGGTGCCAGTTGACGCCCTGCTGCGCCTGCCGCTCGGCCGCCGTGTCGTGCGAGCCGCCGGCGTGCGAGTGCACCCCGCCGTGGGGGGCGCCGACGCCTACGGCGCCGCTCGAATGCCCGCTGGTCACGCTGGTCTGAGGCACCTGACCCCTCCGGAAGATCTTGCTACCAAGCCACACAAGGGGATCGTACCTGCGGTCGACGACCCGCTCCTTCATGGGGATGATCCCGTTGTCGGTGATCTTGATGTGCTCGGGGCAGACCTCGGTGCAGCACTTCGTGATGTTGCAGAAGCCGAGTCCCATCTCGGACTGCGCGTACTCCTTGCGGTCGGTCTTCGCGTCGAGCGGGTGCATGTCCAGCTCGGCGGCCCGGATGAAGAACCGGGGACCGGAGAACGCCGGCTTGTTCTCCTCGTGGTCACGGATCACGTGGCACACGTTCTGGCAGAGGAAGCACTCGATGCACTTGCGGAACTCCTGCGAGCGCTCGACGTCCACCTGCTGCATCCGGTAGTCGCCCGGGGCCACGTCGGCCGGCGGCGCGAACGCCGGGGTCTCCCGCGCCTTCTCGTAGTTGAACGAGACGTCGGTGACCAGGTCCCGGATGACCGGGAAGGTGCGCAGCGGGGTGACCGTGACGGTCTCCCCCTCCTCGAACGTCGACATCCGGGTCATGCAGCTGAGCCGGGGCTTGCCGTTGATCTCCATGGAGCAGGAGCCGCACTTGCCGGCCTTGCAGTTCCACCGGCACGCCAGGTCCGGCGCGTCGGTGGCCTGGAGGCGGTGGATCACGTCGAGGACGACCTCGCCCTCGTTCACCTCGACCGTGTAGTCCTGCAGGTCGCCGCCGTTCTCGTCGCCCCGCCAGATGCGGAAGGGTCGCTTGGTTCCCATCAGTTGCCCGCCTCCTCGGTGAGGGCGTCGAACTCGGCGAGTTCCTCGTCGGTCAGGTACTTGGCCAGCTCGGCCCGGTCGAACAGGGAGATCAGCTCCGGGCGCATCTTCGGCAGCGGCTTCTGGGTCAGCCGGACCGCGTCGCCGTCCAGCGAGCAGACCAGGTTCACCCGCCGCCACTTCGGGTCCATGGCCGGGTGGTCCTCCCGGGTGTGCCCGCCGCGCGACTCCTGCCGCTCCAGGGCGGCCTTCGCGGTGCATTCCGAGACCACCAGCATGTTGCGCAGGTCCAGGGCCAGGTGCCAGCCCGGGTTGTAGCGGCGGCCGCCGGCCGCGCTCACCTTCGCCACCCGCTCGCGCAGTTCGGCCAGCCGGGCCAGCGCGTCGACCAGCTCACCCTCCCGCCGGATGATGCCGACCAGGTCGCCCATCACCGCCTGGAGGTCCTGCTGGAGGGTGTACGGGCTCTCGCCGGTGTCCCGCTGGAGCGGGGCCAGCGCCGTCTCCACGGCGGCTTCCACCGCCGCCACCGACACCGCCGGGCGCGCGGTGAGCTGGTCGGCGTACGAGGCGGCGTGGCCGCCCGCCCGCTTGCCGAAGACCAGCAGGTCGGACAGCGAGTTGCCGCCGAGCCGGTTGGAGCCGTGCATGCCGCCGGACACCTCACCGGCGGCGAAGAGCCCGCGCACGGTGCCGTACGCCGCACCGGAGTCCGGGTCCACCTCGACGCCGCCCATCACGTAGTGGCAGGTCGGGCCGACCTCCATCGGCTCCTTGGTGATGTCGACGTCGGCCAACTCCTTGAACTGGTGGTACATCGAGGGCAGCCGGCGGCGGATCTCCTCGGCCGGCAGCCGGGAGGCGATGTCCAGGAAGACGCCGCCGGCCGGGGTGCCCCGACCGGCCTTGACCTCGCTGTTGATGGCGCGCGCGACCTCGTCGCGGGGGAGCAGCTCCGGCGGGCGCCGGTTGTTGTCCGGGTCCTTGTACCAGCGGTCCGCCTCGGCCTCGTTGTCCGCGTACTGCTTGCGGAACACGTCCGGGACGTAGTCGAACATGAACCGCTTGCCCTCGGAGTTCTTGAGCACGCCGCCGTCGCCGCGGACCGACTCGGTGACCAGGATGCCCTTGACCGAGGGCGGCCAGACCATGCCGGTCGGGTGGAACTGGAGGAACTCCATGTTGATCAGGGTGGCCCCGGCACGCAGCGCGAGGGCGTGGCCGTCCCCGGTGTACTCCCACGAGTTCGAGGTGACCTTGTAGGAGCGTCCGACGCCGCCGGTCGCGAGGACCACGGCCGGGGTCTCGAAGAGGATGAACTCGCCGGACTCCCGGTAGTAGCCGAACGCGCCGGCCACCCGGTCGTTGTCCAGCAGCAGCTCGGTGATGGTGGTCTCGGCGAAGACCTTGATCCGGGCCTCGTAGTCGCCGAACTCCCGCTTGTCCTCCTGCTGGAGGGAGACGATCTTCTGCTGGAGGGTGCGGATCAGCTCCAGGCCGGTCCGGTCGCCGACGTGCGCGAGCCGCGGGTACTCGTGGCCGCCGAAGTTGCGCTGGGAGATCTTCCCGTCCTTCGTGCGGTCGAAGAGCGCCCCGTACGTCTCCAGCTCCCAGATCCGCTGCGGCGACTCCTTCGCGTGCAGCTCGGCCATCCGGAAGTTGTTGAGGAACTTGCCGCCGCGCATGGTGTCCCGGAAGTGCACCTGCCAGTTGTCCCGGGAGTTCACGTTGCCCATGGCGGCCGCCGCGCCGCCCTCGGCCATCACCGTGTGGGCCTTGCCGAACAGCGACTTCGAGATGATCGCGGTCTTCTTGCCGGCCAGCCGGGCCTCGATCGCCGCGCGCAGGCCGGCGCCACCGGCCCCGATCACGACGACGTCGTAGTGGTGTCGTTCGATTCGCGTCTCAGTCATGTCCAGGCTCTCAGTTGATGAACCGCAGGTCGTTGAACCAGCCGGCCGCCACCGCCATGACGTAGAAGTCGGTCAGCGCCAGGGTGCCGAGGGTGATCCAGGCGAGCTGCATGTGCCGGACGTTCAACCAGGACACCCCGGTCCACGCCCGGTAGCGCAGCGGGTGCTTGGAGAAGTGCTTGAGCCGCCCGCCGATGATGTGCCGGCAGGAGTGGCAGGAGATCGTGTAAGCCCAGAGCATCACCACGTTGACCAGCAGGATGACGTTGCCCAGGCCGAAGCCGAAGCCCTTGGGCGAGTGGAACGCGTAGATCGCGTCGTAGGTGTTGATCAGCGAGATGATCGCGGCGAGGTAGAAGAAGTAGCGGTGCAGGTTCTGTCCGAGCAGCGGGAAACGGGTCTCACCGCCGTATGACTGGTGCCCGTCCGGCACGGCGCAGGCCGGCGGCGACAGCCAGAACGACCGGTAGTAGGCCTTGCGGTAGTAGTAGCAGGTGAGCCGGAACAGCAGCAGGAACGGCAGGGTGAGCGCCGCGTCCGGGATGATCCACCAGCCCGGCAGGAAGCTGCCGAAGTGCGAGGAGCCCTCGACGCACCGGTCGGTGACGCAGGGGGAGTAGAACGGCGTCAGGTAGTGGTAGGCGTCCACCCAGTACCACTTGTGCATGAAGACCCGGACCGTCGCGTAGATGACCCAGGCGCTGAGCCCGACGACGGTGATCAGTGGCGCGAACCACCAGCGGTCCGTTCGCAACGTCTTCGCCGCGATGGCGGCGCGCGCCCGCGCTCCCCGCGGCCTCGTTGCCGTTGATGTCATTCGAGTCGTCTCCCTGACGGCGCCCTCGCGGGGCGGCGGATCACACCTTCCGTACCGGTCAGCGGACCGGCGAGACCGCGTCCACTGCCACGTCTTGCGCACGCATGAGACCGCACCGGCGAACCGGCGCAGCTAAGTGACACACGTTACGCCGATCTTCGCGGCCCGGCCGCGCAACGCAGTGTCCCGTGTGTCCGGGAGGTTGGAAAGACCCGAACCAAGATCAATATCTTGAGGTGTCAGCCGGAGGCGCCGCCGGTGAAGTTCCAGGACGCAAGCCGCAGGGCCGGGGCCTCCCACCAGAAGCCGTCCATCCGGTCCGGCTGACGCACCGGCGCCCGGCCCAGGCCGAGCACCCGGCCTGGGCCCATCGCCCGCGGGTAGGACTCGGTGAACCGGAAGTCGCGCACCGCCCGGGTGGGCACCCCGTCCTCCACCAGCCAGACGCCGTTGCGGGTCAACCCGGTGACGACCAGTTGCTTCGGGTCGAGCACCCGGGTGTACCAGAAGTCGCTGACCAGCAGCCCTCGTTCCACTCCGGCGACGAGCGTGGCCGTGTCCGGGTCGGCCACCGCACCGGTCACCCCGGCGCTCTGCGGCCCGGCGGCCACCCCCGCCGGGCCGCCGGTCGGCAGCAGGCGGAGGTTGCGCGGGAGCGGGCCGAAGGTCGAGGCGCCGACCATCCCGTGCCCGGTGGACCCGGTGCCCGCCTCGGCGCCGCTGCGCCGGTCGTGCGCCACCGCCCCGGTGGTGCCCGCCTCGACCAGGGTCAGCACCCGCCGGGGCGTGCCCTCCAGGTCGTACGGCAGGCCGGAGGCGTGCAGCGGGTCGTCCACCAGGGTCACCGCCGGGTCGAACTGGGCCGTGCCCGGCTCGGCGAAGGACTGCCGCTCGGCGTACCGCTTGCCGTTGAAGCCGTACCAGGCGAGGTTCTGCAGGAGGTCGGCCACGGCGGCGGGTTCGAGCACCACCTCGTAGCGGCCCGGGGGCAGTTCGACCGGGTCGGCCGCGGCCCGCGCCTTCGCCGCCGCGCGGGCGCCCAGGGCCCCGCCGTCGAGGTCGGCCAGGCGGTCGGCGCAGTGCCGGGCCACCCCGTCGGCGCCGCCGGTCCGGGCGATGCCGTCCATGGCCGCCTCGGCCGACCGCCCGACGGCCGAGTGCCCCGCCGAGTTGGCGAACGCCCCCGACCGGTACGCCGTGCGGCAGTAGCCGGCGGCCTCCAGCCCTTCGACGGCGTCCACGAAGGCGCGTACGCGGGCGGCCCGCTCGTCGGGCGAGGCGTCCGCGGTGGCCTCGTCGACGGGCGCGCCGGCGGGGACCGGCGCCGGCGGGGTGAGCCCCGGCCAGGCCGGGTCGGACGGTGCGAGCCGGGACGCGGCCAGCGTCCGCTCGACCAGCGCGGTCAACCCGTCGGGGTCGATCAGGGTGCCGCTGCCCGCGGCCGTCCGGCCGGCGGTGTGCAGCCGGAGCCGGACCGTGGTGCCCGACTCGGCGACGTTCTGGTGGATGAAGGAGTTGGCGAACCGGGTCAGCGCCAGGTCGGCCCGGGTCACCACCACCTCGGCCTGGGCGTCCGGCCCGGCCAGCCGCCGGACCAGCTCCACCACCCGGCCGGCGAGATCCAGCTCGCTCATGCCCGCACCCCCACCCGGACGTTGCGGAAGCGGGCCGGCGCAGCCGGATGGCCGGTGTGCCCGGTCTGGCCCGGCTGCCCCTTGCCGCAGTTCGGCGTGCCCCACGGCACGATCTCCGACGAGAGCATGTCCATGGAGCGCCAGAAGGTCGGCCCGATCCCCGTGTAGGTGGGGTTGCGGAGCATCCGCCCCCGGCGGCCCTTCTTCACCTCCCAGCCGACCTCGCAGCCGAACTGGAAGTTGAGCCGCTTGTCGTCGATGGACCAGGAGCGGTTGAGGTCCATGAGCACCCCGTCGTCGGTGGCCGCGATGATCTCGTCGAGCGTGTGCGGGCCCGGCTCCAGGCCCACGTTGGTCATCCGCACCATGGGCAGCCGCGCCCAGCCGTCCGCCCGGACGCTGCCGCCGTGGTCGAGGCCGGCGACGGCGGCCGAGTCCCGGCCGGCGAGCACCCCCACCCAGCGCCCCTCGCGGACCGCGTCCCGCTTGACCGCCGGGGAGCCCTCGTCGTCGAAGCCGAAGCTGCCCAGCGCACCCGGGATGGTCGGGTCGATGGTGACGTTCATCAGCTCGGAGCCGTAGCGCAGCGTGCCGAGCCGGGTCAGGTCCAGCCAGGACGTGCCCGCGAAGGCGGCCTCCCAGCCGAGGATCCGGTCCAGCTCGATGGCGTGCCCCACCGACTCGTGGATCTGGAGGGCGAGCTGCTCGCCGCCGAGGATCAGGTCGGTCTCGCCGGACGGGCACTCCGGCGCGGTGAGTAGTTCCCGGGACTCCTCGGCGATCCGGGCGGCGTGCGCGGCCAGGTCGAGCGAGGTGACCAGCTCCCAGCCGGTGGTGCCGTACTGCCCGCGGTAGCTCGGATAGGAGCGGCGCTGGGTCTCGCCGTCGCCGATCGAGGTGGCCGAGATGCCGCCCCCGCACTCGCGGATCCGCTGGTCGATGCGGTGTCCCTCGCTGGAGACGAACCACTTGGCGGTGTCCCAGATCTGGTAGAGCCCTTCGGCCAGGTCGGCGCCGTGCTCGCGCATCGTGGCGGTGGCACGGACCAGCAGGTCGCCCTTGTCGGAGAGCGGCACGCCGAGGGGGTCGACGTCGCAGGCCGAGGCCCAGCTCGCCACCGTCGCCTCGACCGGCACCAGGTCGATCGGCGGGCCCGGGACCCGCGCGCTCGCGGTGGCGATCGCCGCGGCGCGCCGGCCGGCGTCGCGGGCGGCGGCGTCCGACAGCTCGGGTACGGCGTGGAAGCCCCAACTCGACCCGACCAGCGCGCGGACGCCGAGCCCGATGCTCTCGTCCTGGGTCAGCTCCTCGATGGCGCCGTTGCGGGCCGACATCGACTCGTAGCGGCGGTGCATCACCCGGGCGTCCGCGTAGCGGGCTCCCGCGTCGAGGGCGGCCTGGACGGCGGCGGTCGCCGCGTCGAATCCCGTCATGCGCCCGACCCTAGGGGACCGGGCCGACATCCGTCAGGGGACGAGATCCTCCGGCCGGATCGTCGCCCGGACGGGCTCGGTCAGCTCCAGACCGTGCCTGGCTTCGCCACCGACGGCGCTGGTGTCGTGAGGTGGGCGCCGGCGTCACGTGAGCGTCGCGGCGTCGATGCCCAGTCGCAACCATGAATGTCCAGGTGAGGGCTGTTCAGGTTGGAAACCTAGTCGTTACGCTCAGGCCGCTGACAGGCCGCCGCTTGTAGCTTATTTTCGCCTCCAGAAGTTTGCTGTAGGTTCTCTTCGTCACTGAGGGAGGCGGTCATGGGCAGGTCGGAGACGGTGCCGTCCGGGGAACCGGACCGCCCCGAGGTGCCGGAGCAACGCGCCGGCGAAGGGCCCTACCTCCAGGTCCGGGACCTGCGGGTGCGGTTCGACACCGAGGACGGCGTGGTGAAGGCCGTCGACGGGGTCTCGTTCGCCGTCGAGCGCGGCCGGACGTTGGGCATCGTGGG
>NZ_JBEXLM010000028.1:0-89472 GCF_040609975.1 Micromonospora sp. NPDC004551
ACCATCCAGAAATCCCGCTCAGCAGGATCCCCGTCCGGGGCATTTCGTCCAACCACACCCGCCGCTCTCGCGCCGGGCACTTTTACTACGTTACCCGGTGGTTTCTGCCGTGTCAAACCGGTGTTTCGCGGTTTGTCGTGCTTCCACCCTTTTACCGGGCACCACAATTCGACCGGTTCGCACCGGACGCTTCATGGGTTTCGGCAGGACGGCCGCCGCGGTTTCCCGCTTGCTCGTCCGTATCCCTGCCGGCCAATAACCTTACCCGGTCGGCTCCGCCTCACCAAATCCGCCTCCCGGCGAATCCGGGGCACCGCCCGTATTCGGTCCCGCGCTCCGGCCTTCCAGGTGCTTCGCCCTGTTTCGTCCGTTCCGCGCTGGCAGAGAGAAAGTTACGCGCCCGGCGGATTGATCGTCAAATCCGCCGGGCGCGTCCCGCGTCACACCGTCGATGTGGGGCTATCTGCCCAGCTCAACGCCCGCGAAGTTGCGCTTGCCTCGGCGCAGCACGAGGTAGCGGCCGTGCAGCAGGTCCGCCGGCGACACCGTCGCGTCCACCTCGGCGATGCGAACGTTGTTGACGTACGCGCCGCCTTCGGCGATGACCCGCCGGGCCTCCTTCATGCTCGGCACCAGGCCCGACTCCTTGAGCAGCCCCGCGACGTCGGGCAGGTCATCGAGGTGCACCAGGCCGGCCTCGGTGAGCGCGGCGCGCAGGGTCTCCGGAGCGAGCTCGTCGAGCGAGCCGCGGCCGAAGAGCGCCTGGCTGGCCGCGACCGCCTGGGCCATCTCCCGCTCGCCGTGCACCAGCGTGGTCAACTCCTCGGCGAGCGCCCGCTGGGCGAGTCGCGCCTGCGGCCGTTCCGCCGTGGCCTTCTCCAACTCCTCGAGCTCCTCACGGGAGCGGAAGCTGAAGTACCGCAGGTAGCGGGTCACGTCCCGGTCGTCGGCGTTGACCCAGAACTGGTAGAACGCGTACGGGCTGGTCATCTGCGGGTCGAGCCAGACCGCGCCACCCTCGGTCTTGCCGAACTTCGTGCCGTCGGCCTTGGTCACCAGCGGCGTCACGAACGCCTCCACCGGCCCGGCGCCGCGCCGGCGGACGTAGTCCACCCCAGCGGTGATGTTGCCCCACTGGTCGGAGCCGCCGTACTGGAGCTGGCAGCCGTGCCGTCGGTGCAGCTCGAAGAAGTCGTTGGCCTGGAGCAGTTGGTAGCTGAACTCGGTGAAGCTGATGCCGCTGTCCAACCGGGCCTTGACCACCTCGCGGGCCAGCATCTTGTTCACCGGGAAGTGCTTGCCGACGTCCCGGAGGAACTCCACCACCGACATCTCGCCGGTCCAGTCCAGGTTGTTGACCATCTGGGCCGCGTTCTCCCCGGTGTACGAGACGAACGGCGAGAGCTGGTCGCGGATGCGCTGCACCCAGCCCGCCACCACCTCTGGCGGGTTGAGGGTGCGCTCCGCGCTCTCCTTCGGGTCGCCGATCTGGCCGGTGGCGCCGCCGACCAGCAGCAGCGGCCGGTGCCCGGCGAGCTGGAGCCGGCGGGCGGTGGTGACCTGCATGAGGTGGCCGACGTGCAGGCTGGGCGCGGTCGGATCGAAGCCCACATAGAAGGTGGCGCTCCCGCCGTCGAGCAGCTCACGCAGCTCGTCGAGGCCGGTCGAGTCCTGGATCAGGCCCCGCCACCGCAGGTCTTCGGTCAGGGAGTCCCGCCCGTGCGGGAGGTTGCTGTCGGTCACGGTCACCGATTCTCCCCCATCGGCGGTCCCGGCCCGTACCGGGTTTGGCGACGACGGGCGACTAGGCTGGCGGCTCCACCGACAGGAGGGGGCCGCCGTGGAGGCGCCGGACGTGACCGGGGGCTTCGTCGCCCTGCTGGGCCTGAAGCTCGACGAGGTGAGCGGGGACCGGGTGGTCATCCGCTGGCAGGTCCGTCCGGAGCTGCAGCAGCCGTACGGGATCCAGCACGGCGGGGTCTACTGCTCGGTCGTGGAGACGGCGGCCAGCATCGGCGGCGCCCTGTGGCTGGGTGACAAGGGCAAGGTGGTCGGCGTGTCCAACCAGACCGACTTCCTGCGCGCCGTCCGCGACGGCGAGCTGACCGCGGTCGGCACCCCGATCCATCGCGGCCGCAGCCAGCAGCTCTGGCTCGTGGAGATCACCGACGACGGCGGCCGGCTGGTGGCGCGCGGCCAGGTACGGCTCCAGAACCTCACGCCGGCCTGACCCCAGCTGCTCGATTCGCCCGAAAAGGGGGATCTGACGCCGATATCGTCGCGTCGATGAGACCGCCCGCGCCCGAACCGACGTGAGGAAGCTCTTCGCCGCCACGCTCGGCGTGCTGTCCGCCGTCGGCGGCTTCGTCGACATCGGCGACCTGGTGGCGGCGAGCCAGGCGGGCGCCCGCTTCGGGATGGCCCACGCCTGGGTGCTGCTCGTCGGGGTGGTGGGCATCTGCGCGTACGCCGAGATGGCCGGCCGGATCGCGGCGGTGAGCGGCCGGGCGGTGTTCGACCTGGTCCGGGAGCGGCTGGGGCCACGGGTGGCGCTGCTCAACCTGGTCGCCTCCTGGCTGGTCACGGTGATCACCCTGGCCGCGGAGCTGGGCGGGGTGGCGCTGGCGTTGCAGCTCGCCACGGGGCTCAGCCACCTGCTCTGGGTGCCGGTGGCCGCGGTGGCGGTCTGGCTGGTGCTGTGGCGGATGCGCTTCGAGCTGATGGAGCGGGTCTTCGGCCTGGCCGGGCTGGCGCTGCTGGTCTTCGCGGTCGCGCTGTTCGCCCTGCCCACCGACTGGGCGGAGCTGGGGCACGGGGCGCTGCGGGTCGGATCCTCGGGGGCGGGCTGGTCGGTGTACTGGTTCGTGGCGGTGGCCCTGTTCGCGTCGACCGTCAGCCCCTACGAGGTGTTCTTCTTCTCCTCTGGCGGGGTCGAGGAGCGGTGGAGCGCCGCCGACCTGGCGCACGCCCGCTCGAACGTGCTGATCGGCTTCCCGGTCGGCGGTTTCCTGGCGCTGTCGCTGATCGCCGTGGCGACCGTGGCGTACCACCCGTCGGGGACGTCGCCGGACACCCTCGACGCGGTCGCGCGGCCGGTGGTGACCGCCCTCGGCGGGGCCGGGCTGGCGGCCGCGGTGCTGGCGTTCTTCGCGGTGACCTTCGGGGCGGCGCTGGAGACCGGGCTGTCGGCCGCGTACGCGGCGTCGCAGTACTTCGGCTGGCAGTGGGGCAAGCGGGTCAGTCCGCGGGAGGCGGCCCGGTTCCACAGTGTGCTGCTGGTCGGGCTGCTGCTCGGTGTGCTGCTGCTGATGACCGCGGTCGACCCGGTTCAGCTCACCGAGTACATGCTGGTGCTCAGCGCGGTCGTGCTGCCGCTGACCTACCTCCCGATCCTCGTGGTGGCGAACGACCGCATCTACCTGGGCGACCGGGTCAACGGGTGGTGGACGAATCTGCTCGGGGCGCTGTTCCTGCTGCTCATCATCGCCGCCTCGGTGGCGGCGATCCCGTTGGCGATCATCACGAGGATGGGGCGATGAGGATCCAGCTCGCCAAACAGTTGCTCGACCGGCAGATCGTGGACGTCGACGGCCGGCTGGTCGGCCGGGTCGACGACATCGCGTTCGCCGTCGACGAAGAGGGTCACCCGTACGTGGACTGCCTGCTCACCGGGCAGACGGCGCTCGGGGAGCGGATCGGGGGCCGGATCGGGCGGCTGCTGGTGGCCGTCGCCAACCGGTTCACCGACGACGGCCCGGTGCCGCCGCTGCGCGTCGCGCTCACGCAGGTCGACCGGGTGGACAGCGTGGTGCGGCTGCGCTGTCCCGCGGCCGACCTGCCGCCCTCGCCGGTGGAGACCTGGCTGCGCCGGCACCTGATCGACCGGATCCCGGGAGCGCACCGTGCGAGCGGGTGAGCTGCTCGGCCGGACGGCGTACGACCTGCGCGGCCGGCGGTTGGGCCGGGTGGTCGACGTGGTGGTGCGGGGCGGCTGGCCGCCGGAACGGCTGCGGATCACCGACGTGATCGTCACCGGCCACTGGTGGACCCGGGTCACCAGCCGGCTGTTCGGGCCGGAGCGGCACACGTCGGGGCCGTGGCTGCTGCGCGCGGCCACCCGGGTGCTGGCGCGCAGCACCGTCCAGGTTCCCGCCGACTCGGTGGAGTTGCGCCCTCCGGTGCCGGGCTTCCCGTTCGGCCCGCCGGCCGGGCGCCGGTGAGGGTCAGCCGCGGGCCTCGTCGAGCACCGGGACGTCTCCGGCGTCGCCGTCCCCCGTGCGGTCGCGGCGGCTGTGCCGGCGAACCCGTACCTCGGTGATGGCGTGGTGGTCGACGCCCCCCACGGCCAGGTCCCAGCCGTCGACGCGGACCCGCTCCCCCGTCACGGTGGGGATGTGCCCCAGGCAGATGAGGACGAGCCCGGCGATCGTGGTGTAGTCGCCGGGCGGCCGGTTGGGCAGCTCGACGCCGAGGTCGGTGAGGTCGTGCACCGGGAAGGTGCCGGGCAGCACCAGCGTCCCGTCCTCCTCGGTGCGGACCGAGCCGAGGTCCCGGTCGGTCTCGTCGTAGATCTCGCCGACGATCTCCTCGAGGATGTCCTCCAGGGTGACGATGCCGTCCACCGCGCCGCGCTCGTCGACCACCAGCGCGATGTGCTGGCGCTCCGCCTTGAACTGGCGCAGCGCGTCGACCACGGGCAGCGAGTCGGGCAGCAGCATGGGCGGCCGGGCGATCTCGTCCACCGGCCGGTCGTCGGGAACGCCGACCAGGTCGCGCAGGTGGATCACCCCGACCGCCTCGTCCAGGCCGCCGTGCCGGACCACCGGTGCCCGCGAGTGGCCCGTCGCGGCCAGGACCAGCCGGGCGGCCTCCGCGGTCGTCCCGCTGTCGAGGGTGAAGACCTGCAACCGGGGTACGAGCACGGCGCGCAGTTGCCGGTCGGCGATCTCCACGGCGCCGGCGATGATGGTCCGCTGTTCCTTGGTGAAGCCGTGGTTGCCGGCCACGATGTCGCGCAGCTCGTCGGGGCCGATCTCGTCCGGCTCGTGCTTCGGGTTCAGCCCGAACAGGCGGACCACCAGGTCGCTGGTGGCGCCGAGGGCCCAGACCGCCGGCCGGGTGACGGCGGCCAGCAGATCGAGCGGGCGGGCCACGACGAGAGCCCACCGCTCGGCGGACTGCATGGCGATCCGCTTGGGCGCCAGCTCACCGAAGACCAGCGTCACGAAGGTCAGCACCAGGGTGACCGCGACGATGGCGACCGTCTCGGCGGCGTCGCCGAACACCCCGAGCAGGGGGACGAGGGGTTTCGCGAGGGACACCGCCGCCGCGGCGGAGGCCAGGAATCCGGCCAGGGTGATCCCGATCTGGATGGTGGCGAGGAACCGGTTGGGGTCCTTGGCCAGGCGGGCCAAGGTGCGGCCGGCGCGGCTGCCGCGTTCCAGCCGCTGGAGCTGGCTGTCGCGCAGCGAGACCAGGGCCATCTCGCTGCCGGCGAAGGCCGCGTTGACGATCACCAGAACTCCGACCAGGGCCAGCTGGCTCCAGTAGCTCTGCACGCCCGCTTCTCTCCCCCTCGACCCGACCCGGGCGGACCGCGGTGGCCGCCCCGCCGCCGGCCGTGGCCCGGGCGGCGTCGCCCCTCTGTGCCCCGCGGGTGGGTCACGCAATCCTCCCGGCGCGGCTCAGGTGGCGGCGGGCAGGTCGAGCACGTAGGCGTCGCCCTCGGGGCGGAAGCCGAGCCGGTGGTAGTAGGGGGCGACCATGCCGGGCGGGCTGACCACCCGGCGGAAGCCGCGGTCGGTGAACAGCCGGCTGCGCCGGTAGACGAACTCGCCGGGGGTGAAGTCGCGGAAGGGCGGCGTCACGTAGTCCAGGTCGATCTGCGCCACGCCGCCGGCCTCGGCGTGCGAGACCACCACGCCGACCACCTCGTCGGCGCGGACGACCAGGAACGCCGAGCGGTCGGTGGCGCGCGGGTCCCAGCGGAAGTCGGGGTTGAACCGGGCGATGTCGGCGGCGTGCACCCGCAGGGTGTGGGCCAGGAAGGCGTCGCCGGTGCCCACCTCGACCACCTCGTAGGTCTGCGCGTCGTGCCGGGTGGCGAGCATCTGCCGCAGGTACCAGACGTTGATCACGGCGAGCACCACGTTGAGCCCGACCATGGGCCACACGTGCACGGCGGCGTTGTAGCCGATCAGGATGAGGCAGCCGAGCAGGTTGAGCGCACGCAGCCGCAGGATGCGGGTCTGCAGCAGCGACCAGACCAGCAGCGCGGAGCCGGCCCAGCCGACGAGTTCCAGCCAGTTCACCCGGGGGAGACTAGTGGTCGGCCTGCTCACCCGCCCGGGCGGGCAACTCCAGGACGTACTCCTCGACCTCGGCGCCGCGGCTCGCCGCGTAGCCCGAGTCCTCGCCGACCACGACGAAGCCGCATTTGCGCAGCACGGCGAGGGAGGCGGCGTTGTCCTTGGCGGCGCGGGCGTGCACCGGCCGCTGCGGCAGCTCGCGCAGCAGCGCGGCGAGCGCCGCGGTGGCGTGGCCCCGGCCCCAGCGGGCCGGGTCGATCCAGTAGCTGACCTCGGTGCGCTCCCCCACCGGGAAGGCGGCCACGCGCCCGACCACCGTGCCGTCGACCGTGACCGTGCGGTTCACGATGCGCGGGTCGGCGCGGATGCGGGCCCAGTGCGCGTCGAAGGCGGCCCGGTCGGCCGGGTCCTTCGGGCCGAACGCGGCCATCCAGGTGGCCTGCGGATCCTGCTCGTGGGCGAAGAACGCCGGCAGGTCCTCGTCGCGCACCGGGCGGAGCTGCATCTCACTGGTCACGGCCGGAGGATACGCGGACCCCCCGACAGGTTCGGGACGCCCCGCGCCGGTCCCGGCCGCGCCGATCGGCCCGGCGCCGGCCGCCGGCGATCCGCACCGTCACCATTGGCCCGGCGGGTGGGTGAGCCGGCGGAGCGCGGATCGCCGTGCGGACCGGGCCCGCACGTCACACGGCGGGTGGACCGGCGGCTCGACCGGCGCCGGGCGGACCGGGTGGAAGCGCAGGATCGTCGGGTGAACAGGATGCTTCAGCGCCCGCGGAGCCGGGCGCTTCCGATCCGTACTCCCCGGGCCCGCGTCGTCGGCCCGACGGCGGCCGGCCCGCGTGCCCTGGGCCCGACGGCGGCCGCGCCGCTGGCGCTCGCCGTGGCGGCGATCGGGGCGGTGGCGATCGGCCGGCTGGTGATCGCCCGCCTGGCCGTCCGCCGGGCGGTGATCCGTGAGCTGCGGATCGGCCGGCTGGAGGTGGACGACCTGGTCGTCCACCGGCACTCGGCGGGTCAGGCGGTCGGCGGCAGCGCCGCCGGGTAGCCGTACAGGTCCAGCAGCCGCACCCGGGACGCGTGCAGGCGGTCCACCACGACGCTCATGAAGCGGGTGGTGAGCTGCCGGCCGAGGGCGTCGTCGGACTCCATGAGCCGGCGCACCCCCGCGGCGTTGAACTCGACCGCGGTGCTGCGCTGCGCGGCCACCGCCCCGAACTGCCACCGGTAGGGCGGGAAGAGCCACGACCAGCCGAGAACCCCGCCCGGGCCGATCGTCTCGATCCCCACGTCGCCGCGGCGGGGCACCGGGAAGTCCAGCGCCACCTGGCCGCCGCGGACCAGCCAGAACCGTTCGGCCGGCTGCCCGGCCCGGAACAGCCGGTGCCCGGGGTGCCAGACCACCGGACGGGCGTAGCCGGTCAGCGGGGGCAGCCACTCCTCGGGCAGCCCGGCGAGGAAGGGGTGTACGCGGAGCATCTCCAGCGGGGTCATCGGTCGCACGCCTCCCACGGGTCGGGGCTCGTCCCGACACCAGTGCACACCCGTCCGGCCCGGAGCGGCAGGGCCGTTGGTCCCGGGCCGGCCGGGCGCATCGCCTCTGCCGGCCGGCCGCGCGCCGGAGCAGCCTGGAGCCGGACGAAGGAGGACGTGATGACCGACAGATCCGGCGCCCCCGTCGTGGTGGGCGTGGACGGTTCCCCCACCGCCCTGGACGCGGTCCGGGTGGCCGCGCGGGAGGCGGCCGACCGGCACCGGCCCCTGCGGGTGGTGCACGCGTTCCAGTGGCCGCTGCTCGGCACCCCGCTCGGCCCCGTGGCGGCCACGCTGCCGCACGAGGAGCTGCGGCAGGAGGCGGAGGAGCTGGTCGCCGAGGCGCTCGACGAGGCGCGCAAGGTCGACGCCGAGGTGCCGGTGAGCGGCGCGGTGGCGAGGGCGCCGCCGTCCCGGTGCTGGTGGAGGAGAGCCGGGACGCGGCCCTGCTGGTCCTCGGCCACCGCGGGCTCGGTGGTTTCGCCGAGCTGCTGGTCGGCTCGGCCGCCGTGGGGCTCTCCGCCCGCACGGACTGCCCGGTGCTGGTGGTGCGGGGCGAGCCGCGCGCCGACGGGCCGGTCGTGGTCGGCGTGGACGGCTCCGCCCTGTCCACCGAGGCCATCGGCTTCGCGTTCGCCGAGGCGGCGCAGCGCGGCGCGGACCTGGTGGCGGTGCATGCCTGGCTCTACCCGGCCCCGGTCGGCCCCGGCGACCTCGTGCCGCTGACGTACGACCCTGAGGAGCTGCGCGCGGAGCAGGAGCGGGTGCTCGCCGAGGCGATCGCCGGCTGGGCCGAGCGCCATCCCGAGGTGCGGGTACGGCGGAAGGTGGTCGCCGGCGCCCCGGCGGCGGCGCTGGTGGCGGAGTCCGCCGGCGCGCAGCTGGTCGTGGTCGGCGCGCACGGCCGGGGCAGCCTGGGTGGGCTGCTGCTCGGCTCGGTCAGCCACGCCGTGCTGCACCACGCGCGCAGCCCGCTGGCCATCGTCCGGCACCGCCGGGGCCCCGCCGCGGGCTGACCGACCCCCGTCCGCGCCGGCCCTCATCCCCCTCGGCCGGCGCGGACGGCCGGGTTCGGGCTCGGACGGCGGGGTCGTCGTCGACAATGGGCGGAGCCGACCGGAGGGATGCCGATGAACCGACCAGTCGTGGTGGGCGTCGACGGATCGTCGACCAGCCTCACCGCCGCCGAACACGCCGCCCGGGCCGCCGTGGCGCGGTCCCGGCCGCTGCACGTGGTGCACGGCTACCTGCACCCGCTCGGCTACGGCGTGCCGCTCAACCCGTACGACCTCGGGGTGCCCGCGCCGACCGAGGAGTCGCGGAAGATGTTGGAGCAGGTGGGCGCCGAGCTGGCCGACCGGCATCCGGGCCTGCGGGTGGAGGTGCGCCAGGTGGCCGGTGGTCCGGGCGTCACCCTGATCGAGGAGTCCCGCCGGGCGGAGCTCGTGGTGGTGGGCAGCCGGGGCGTGGGTGGCTTCGCCGGGCTGCTGCTCGGCTCGGTCAGCAACCAGGTGGCGCAGCACGCGCACTGCCCGGCGCTGGTGGTCCGCCCGGCGGAGCAGCCGATCCCGGTGCAGGGGCCGGTGCTGGTCGGGGTGGACGGCTCCGAGCCGGCCGGGCACGCCGTGCGGCTCGCCGCCGACGAGGCGGTCCGCCGGGACGCCGAGCTGGTGCTGGTGCAGGTCCGCACGCCGGAGCGGGGCGCGGTGGCGCCGGACGCCGCCGCGGAGGCCACCGCCGCCGCGCAGGCCGAGTCGGCGGAGCTGCTGGCCGGGGCGGCCGCCCGGATCCGCACGGACCATCCGGTGCTGCGCGTGGTCGAGCGGCCCCTGCGGGGCGAGTCGCCGGAGCAGGCGCTCATCGAGGCGAGCGGCGAGGCCGCCCTGGTGGTGGTCGGCTCCCGGGGCCGGGGCGGCTTCGCCGGGCTGCTGCTCGGCTCGGTGAGCCAGGCGCTGGTGCAGCACGCCCACTGTCCGGTGCTGGTGGCCCACCCGTACGAGCCGGCCGACGACTGAGGTCGCCGGCCGGCAGCGGGCTGAAAGGCGGCCGGCTCAGGCGGGGTCGCGGCCGGCGAGCAGGTCCTCGAAGCTGGTCGTGAGCGCGAACGGGTCGGCCGGGCCGGTCGCCGCCGGACGGCGGTCCACCTGCTCGGCCAGCTCGGTGCCGGCCCGCCGGATCCGGGCGCGCAGCGCGCTGTCGTCGCCGTCGCCGGCCCAGTCCTCCGACGCGGCGAAGACCGCCGTCGGCACCACGACCGCCCGCAGGTACGCGAACATCGGCCGGACCGCGTGCTCCAGGGCGAGCGAGTGCCGGGCGGTGCCGCCGGTGGCGCCGATCAGGACCGGCCGGTCCGCCAGCGCCTCCTTCTCGACCACGTCGAAGAAGGACTTGAACAGCCCGCTGTACGAGGCGTTGAAGATCGGGGTGACCGCGATCAGCCCGTCCGCGCCCGCGACGGCGTCCAGCGCGGTCCGCAGGGCGGCCGGCGGGAAGCCGGTGAGCAGGTTGTTGACGATGTCGTGGGCGTGCTCGCGCAGGTCCAGCGTGCGGATCTCCACCTCGGCGCCGCGCCTGACCAGCTCGTCGCGGGCGGCCGCGGCGAGCTGGTCGGCGAGCAGCCGGGTCGACGAGGGCTGGCTGAGGCCGGCCGAGACCACGGTCAGGCTGCGGCTGGTCATCGGGCCTCCTCGGGCGCCTTGCCGGTCACGTCGTCGACGGCGTGCACGGTGCTGTCCTTGGCGCCGCCCGCGGCGGCCAGCAGCGAGGCGTGCGTCGGCGCCTCGGGCACGTGCGCCGGGCGCAGCGAGTCGAACTCCTTGCGCAGCACCGGGACGACCTCCTCCCCCAGGATGTCGAGCTGCTCCAGGACCGTCTTCAGCGGCAGCCCGGCGTGGTCCATGAGGAAGAGCTGGCGCTGGTAGTCGCCGACGTACTCGCGGAAGCCCAGCGTGCGGTCGATGACCTGCTGCGGGCTGCCCACGGTCAGCGGGGTCTCGCGGGTGAACTCCTCCAGGGACGGCCCGTGCCCGTAGACCGGGGCGTTGTCGAAGTACGGCCGGAACTCGCGGACCGCGTCCTGGGAGTTCTTCCGCATGAAGACCTGGCCGCCGAGGCCGACGATGGCCTGGTCGGCGGAGCCGTGGCCGTAGTGCGCGAAGCGCTGCCGGTAGAGGCCGATCATCCGCTGGGTGTGCTCCTTGGGCCAGAAGATGTGGTTGGCGAAGAAGCCGTCGCCGTAGTAGGCGGCCTGCTCGGCGATCTCGGGGCTGCGGATCGAGCCGTGCCAGACGAACGGCGGCACGCCGTCGAGCGGGCGCGGGGTCGAGGTGAACGACTGCAGCGGGGTGCGGAACCGGCCCTTCCAGTCGACCACGTCCTCCCGCCACAGCCGGTGCAGCAGGTCGTAGTTCTCGATGGCGAGCGGGATGCCGTTGCGGATGTCCTGCCCGAACCAGGGGTAGACGGGGCCGGTGTTGCCGCGGCCCATCATGAGGTCCACCCGGCCGCCGGACAGGTGCTGGAGCATCGCGTAGTCCTCGGCGATCTTCACCGGGTCGTTGGTGGTGATCAGCGTGGTGGCGGTGGACAGCAACAGCCGCTCGGTGCGGGCCGCGATGTAGCCGAGCATGGTGGTCGGCGACGACGGCACGAACGGCGGGTTGTGGTGCTCGCCGGTGGCGAACACGTCCAGCCCGACCTCCTCGGCCTTGAGCGCGATGGCCACCATGGCCTTGATCCGCTCATGCTCGGACGGCGGCCGCCCGGTGGTCGGGTCGACCGTGACGTCGCCGACGGTGAAGATCCCGAACTGCATGACCAGCTCCTCGCGTGGGGTCCGGACCGCTCCGGCCCGGAATCGCTCCGCACAACATATTTGACGAAGCAACTATTCCGCCGCGGGGCCGATCCGGGGTGGCGCAGCTCACCCGGCATCAGTACGCCGGGCGGGGTCAGCCGCCGGCTACCGAGGGGAGGATCTGGACCTCGGCCGTGTCCGGGACGGGGGTGTCGAGGGCGCCGGTGTGGCGGCAGTCCTCACCGTCGACGTAGACGTTGACGTAGCGGCGCAGGTCGCCGCCCTCGTCGCGGATCCGGCGGCCCAGCCGGGGCCAGATGGTGGCCACCTCGTCGAGGACCGCCCGCAGCGTGCCGCCGGCGGCCACGGTCAAGCGGCTCTCCCCGCCCGCCTCGGACCGGAGCGGGCCGGGCAGCAGCACGGTGGCCACTCAGACCTCCGCGGCCCGGACGCAGAGCACGTCGGGCAGGTGCGCGGCGACCAGCGACCAGGAGTCGCCCTCGTCGGCGCTGGCGTAGACCTCGCCGGAGCGGGTGCCGAAGTAGACGCCGGCCCGATCGTGGTCGTCGGCGCACATGGCGTCGCGCAGCACCGAGGGGTAGAACGGCCCGTCGGGCAGGCCGGCGGTGAGCGCCTCCCAGCTCCCGCCCGCGTCGGCCGAACGGTAGACCCGGCAGCGCCGGTCGGTGGGGAACCGCTCGCCGTCGGCGGTCAGCGGGAAGGCGTAGACCGTGCCGGGGCGGGACGGGTGGGCCACGATCGGGAAGCCGAAGTCGCTGGGCAGGCCGGCGGCGATCGAGGTCCAGGTGCGCCCGTCGTCGTCGGAGCGGTAGACCCCGTGGTGGTTCTGCGCGTACAGGCGCTCGGGGTCCCCGGCGTCCCGGGCGATCTTGTGGACGCACTGGCCGAACTCGGGCCACTCGTCGGGCAGGAAGTAGGCCCGGATCCCGCTGTTGCCGGGCGCCCAGCTCCCTCCCGCGTCCTCGGTGCGGTAGACCCCGCCGGTGGACATCGCCACCGCCATCCGGCTCGGATCACGCGGGTGCGGGAGCACGCTGTGGACGGCCTGGCCGCCGAAGCCGGCACCCCAGCGCTCCCGGTGCGGGTGGTCCCAGAGCGCCCGGACCAGGCTGAAGCTGCGCCCGCCGTCGTCGGAGCGGAACAGCGCGGACGGCTCGGCGCCCGCCCACACCACGTCGGGCCGGTCCGGGCCGGCGGGGATGAGCTGCCAGACCCGCCCCAGGCTGGCCCCGGTGTCGGCCGGGAACGCCACCGGCGCCTGCTCGGGCTCCTGCCAGGAGCCGCCCAGGTCGTCGCTGGTGGCCACGCTGGGTCCGAAGTGCGAGCTGGTCATGCCGGCGAGCACCCGGGGCCGGCCGGGGCGCTTGTCGACCGCAACCGCGTAGACCCCGGTCATCGGGAAGTGCGGGCCACTCACCGCCCAGTCCCGACGGCCGGTGCTGGTGGCCAGGAAGAGTCCCTTGCCGGTGCCGATCGCGAGCAGCGTCGTCATGCCGGTCCTCCCTCGTCGACAGGTGACGTGATTATCGCCACACCCACCGACAGGATTCCCACCCGCCGCGCCGAGCGCGAATCAGCGTCGCGTCCGGGGCACGTGGCGCCGGTACGCGCTCACCGTCGGGTCGCCCGTGAGCCAGAAGCGCCAGGGCACGTCGTGGGCGCCCGTGACGCCGACCCGGGGACCGGCGGTGACCGCCGCCGCGGGCACCGGCGCGAGCGGGGGCCGCAGCCGCACCGGGCCGTCGCCGAGCAGGTCGGCGCCGTAGACGGTCCGGTCGATGCCGAGCGCCGCGCAGAGCCGGGCCGGCCCGCGCGCGAGATCCACGTCCCGGCGTACGGCCGGGCGGCGTTCCCGGGCGGCGTCGAGGCCGTCGACCACCTCACCGGCCCGCAGCAGCACCGCCGAGGCCTCCCCGTCCGGTCCGGTCACCACGTTCACGCACCAGTGCATCCCGTAGGTGAAGTAGACGTAGGCGTGCCCGGCGGGGCCGAACATCACCGCGTTGCGCGGGGTGCGGCCCCGGTGGGCGTGTGAGGCCGGGTCACCGGCGGTGCCCGCGTACGCCTCGACCTCGGTGATCCGGACGGTGACCCCGTGCCCGGTGAGCCGGCAGCCGAGCAACCCGCGGGCGGCGGGAACCACCGGGCCGGCGAGCAGGTCGGAGAGGGCGGAGAGGTCGGTCGTGGTCACCGGGAAACCCTAGCCGGAAGCCGGAAGATGAGCACAGATTGCTTTCAACGGGGTGTTGACAAAATGCCGTTCAAGGGTGTGGGATCGACGGCATGGTCACCATGGACAACGACCCGTTCGCCGCTCCGGATGCTGCCCAGGCCCGGGCGCACCGCAACTACGCGGCGCTGCTGCGGATCGCCGAGCGGCACGCCGGCACCGACGCCCGCCGCCGGCGCTACGCGCACCCCGACGTCCCCGACGCCTACGAGGCGGCGACGCTGGTGATGGCACTCGCGGGCGGGGCGGAGCTGGCGGAGGGCGAGGAGCCGGTCGACCAGGCCGACCTCATGGCCGCGCTGACCCTGATCCCGCACGTGCGCGCCGAGGTCGACGCGCTGGAGGCGGGGCTGCTGCAGGTGGCGCGCGGCCGCGGCATGACCTGGCAGGCGATCGCCTTCGGGCTGGGGTTGGGCAGCGCGCAGGCGGCCCGGCAGCGCTACGAGCGGCTCACCGTGCGCACCGGCACCGGCGACTGACCTCGGTCCACCGGGGATCGGCGAGGTGGCGGTGCCCGGCGACTGTCACAGCGGCGGGTGAGACTGTCCCGGTGAACGGCACGGGAGGGGTGCGATGACGCGCGAGGAGATGCTGTCCTACTGCCTGGCCAAGCCGGGCGCCTGGCTGGACCGGCCGTGGGAGGGCGACGAGGTGGTAAAGGTCGGCAGCCGCATCTTCGCGTTCCTCGGCTCACCCGATGGCGAGGCCCGGGTGGGGCTCAAGTGCGGCCCGTCCCGGGAGGTGGCCGACGAGTGGCTGCACCGGTTCCCCGACGACGCCCGCTCCTCCCCCTACATCGGCCGCTCCGGCTGGAACACGCTGCGGCTCGGAGGCGGCATCCCGGACGACGAACTGATCGAGGCCGTCGACGGGTCGTACGACGCGGTGGTGGCGAAGCTGCCCAGGCGCGAGCGGCCGACGGCCTGACCCCGCGCGGCGGCCGGGGCCACCGCGCGGGGCGTCGGGTCTAGCGGGGCACGACCCGCTCGGCGGCCCAGTCCCGCCAGCCGGCCAGCTTGTCGGCGGCGGTGGCGAGCTGGTCGGCCACCGGCCCCGGGCCGGTGGAGCCGGGGGTGGTGCGGGCGGCCAGGGCGGAGCGCACGGAGAGCACGTCCCGCACCGAGGGGTCGAGGTGCTCGCTGACCGCGGCGAGATCGTCGTCGGAGACCTCGTCCAGGGCGCAGTCGCGGGCCACGCAGAGCGCCACCAGCCGGCCGGTGATCTCGTGCGCCTCCCGGAACGGCACGTTCCGGCGGACCAGCCAGTCGGCGACCTCGGTGGCCAGCGAGTAGCCCGCCGGCGCCGAGGGCACCAGGCGGTCGACCCGGACGGTCATCGTGGAGATCATCCCGGCGAGGGCGGGCAGCAGCAGCTCCAGGGTGTCCACCGCGTCGAAGGCGGGCTCCTTGTCCTCCTGCATGTCCCGGTCGTAGGTCATCGGCAGGCCCTTGAGCATGGTGAGCACGCTCATCAGGCCGCCGACCAGCCGGCCGGACTTGCCCCGGGCCAGCTCGGCGATGTCCGCGTTCTTCTTCTGCGGCATGATCGACGATCCGGTGGCGAACGCGTCGTCCAGCTCGACCCAGCCGAACTCCTGCGACGTCCAGAGCACCACCTCCTCGCCGAGGCGGGACAGGTGCACGCCGATCATGGCGGTGACGAAGAGGAACTCGGCGACGAAGTCCCGGTCGGCCACCGCGTCCATCGAGTTGGCGAAGGACGTGCGGAAGCCCAGCTCCTTGGCGACCGCCACCGGGTCCAGCGGCAGGCCGGAGCCGGCGAGCGCGCCGGCGCCGAGCGGGCTGACGGCGCACCGGTGGTCCCAGTCACGCAGCCGTTCCAGGTCCCGCAGCAGCGGCTGCACGTGGGCGAGCAGCCAGTGCCCGAAGGTGACCGGCTGGGCGTGCTGGAGGTGGGTCATGCCGGGCGCGGCGGTGTCCACGTGCCGTTCCGCCTGCTCGACCAGGGCCTCGGCCAGCTCGACCAGCCGGGCGGCCACGCCGCGGGCGTGGTCGCGCAGGTAGAGCCGCAGGTCGGTGGCGACCTGGTCGTTGCGGGAGCGGCCGGCGCGCAGCTTGCCGCCGAGGCTGCCGAGCCGCTCCAGCAGGCCGCGCTCCAGGGCGGTGTGCACGTCCTCGTCGTCGACGGTGGGGCGGAACGTCCCGGCGGCGCACGCGGCCTCCAGGTCGTCCAGCGCGGCCAGGATCCGCCCCAGCTCGTCGGGGTCGAGCAGGCCGGCGCCGGCCAGGACCCGGGCGTGCGCCCGGGAGCCGGCGATGTCGTACGGGGCGAGGCGCCAGTCGAACTGGACGCTCACCGACAGCCGCGCGAGCGCCTCGGCGGGGCCGCCGGCGAACCGGCCGCCCCAGAGGCTCGTGCGGTTGGCGGGGGCGCTGTTCTCGGTCAGGCTCTTGTCGTCCACCCCACCCATTGTGCTGTTCACGATCAGGAGCCGCCCAGCCGGGCGTCCCGCGCGGCGGCCATCTTGCTGGGCAGGCCCCAGAGCTGCACGAAGCCCTTGGCGAGGGACTGGTCGAAGGTGTCGCCCGTGTCGTAGGTGGCCATGCCGAAGTCGTAGAGGCTGGCCTCGGAGCGCCGGCCCGTGACGGTGGCCCGGCCGCCGTGCAGGGTGAGCCGCACCTCGCCGGAGACGTGCTGCTGGGCGTCGTCGATGAACGCGTCGAGCGCCTTCTTCAGCGGCGAGAACCAGAGGCCGTCGTAGACCAGCTCGCCCCAGCGCTGGTCGACGCCGCGCTTGAACCGGGCCAGGTCCCGCTCGACGGTGACCGCCTCCAGCTCCTGGTGGGCGGCGATCAGCGCGATCGCGCCGGGGGCCTCGTAGACCTCGCGGCTCTTGATGCCGACCAGGCGGTCCTCGACCATGTCGAGCCGGCCGACGCCCTGGGCGCCGGCGCGTCGGTTGAGCTCCAGGATCGCCTGGTACGGGGTGACCGTCTCGCCGTCGACGGCGACCGGCACGCCGGCGTCGAAGGTGATGACCACCTCGTCGGCGTCGCGCTCCTGGGCCGGGTCGGACGTGTAGGAGTAGAGGTCCTCGATCGGGCCGTTCCAGATGTCCTCCAGGAAGCCGGTCTCCACCGCGCGGCCCCACAGGTTCTGGTCGATGGAGTACGGCGACTTCGCCGACACGTCGATCGGCAGGCCCTTCTCCTCGGCGAAGGCGATCGCCTTGTCCCGGGTCCAGGCGAAGTCGCGCGCCGGGGCGATGATCTTCAGGTCGGGGGCGAGCGCGTTCAGGCCGACCTCGAAGCGGACCTGGTCGTTGCCCTTGCCGGTGCAGCCGTGCGACACGATGGTGCCGCCGTGCTTCTTGGCCGCGGCCACCAGGTGCTTGACGATCAGCGGCCGGGACAGCGCGGAGACCAGCGGGTAGCGGTCCATGTAGAGGGCGTTGGCCCGGATCGCCGGCAGGCAGTACTCGGCGGCGAACTCGTCGCGCGCGTCGACCACCTCGGACTCGACGGCGCCGCAGTCCAGGGCGCGCTGCCGGATGGCGTTCAGGTCCTCGCCACCCTGGCCGACGTCGACCGCCACGGCGATCACCTCGGCGCCGGTCTGCTCGGCCAGGTAGGGAATGGCGACGGAGGTGTCGAGACCCCCGGAGTACGCCAGGACGACCCGCTCGGTCATGGTGTGGTGCTCCCTTCAACGTTCTCTTCCCGGCGTGCCCACGCGGCGAGCTTGTCGCCCAACGCGGCGCCGCCGTCGGCCTCGCGGGCCACGACGAGGATGGTGTCGTCGCCGGCGATGGTGCCGACGATCTCGGACAGGCCCGCGCGGTCCAACGCGCTGGCCAGGTAATGGGCTGCGCCCGGCGGGGTGCGCAGCACGGCGATGTTGCCGCTGGAGTCGACCCCGTTGAGCAGCTCGCGCAGCAGCCGGACGAGGCGGGCCGGCGCGGCCTCGGCCTCGCGCAGCGGCCGGTGGCCGTCCTCGGGGATGAGGTAGACGCCCCGCCCGTCGCCGCCGCGCGCCGTGACCGCACCCAGCTCCTTGAGGTCCCGGGAGAGGGTGGCCTGGGTGACCTGGATGCCGTCACCGGCGAGCAGGTCGGCCAGCTCGGTCTGCGAGTGGATGGCCTTGTCGCGGATCAGCTCGACGATGCGGGCGTGCCGCGCGGCACGGGTCAGCGGGGCGGTCATGATGCCTCCAGGAGAAACGTCAGCAGCGCCTTCTGGGCGTGCAGGCGATTCTCCGCCTGGTCGAACACGGCGCTGTGCGGCCCGTCGAGCACCTCGTCGGTGATCTCCTCGCCCCGGTGGGCGGGCAGGCAGTGCAGCACGATCACGTCGGCGGCGGCGTGGCCCAGCAACGCGTCGTTGACCTGGTAGGGCAGGAACGGCGTGATCCGGTCCAGGCCGTCGGACTCCTGCCCCATCGACGTCCAGGTGTCGGTGGCGACCACGTCGGCCGCGCGGACGGCCTCCACCGGGTCGGTCAGCACCTGGACCGAACCGCCGGTGCCGGCGGCGATCTTCTCGGCCCGGGCGACGATCTCCGGATCCGGCTGGAAGCCGGCCGGGCCGGCGATCCGCACGTGCATCCCGGCGGTCGCCCCGGCCAGCAGATAGGAGTGCGCCATGTTGTTCGCCGCGTCCCCCAGGTACGCCAGGGTGCGCCCGGCGGTGGCGCCGAAGCGTTCCCGGACGGTGAGCAGGTCGGCGAGGAGCTGGCAGGGGTGGTAGGTGTCGGTGAGCGCGTTGACCACCGGGACGGCGGCGTGCGTGGCGACCTCCGCGATCCGGTCGTCGCCGTGGGTGCGCAGCACGATCGCGGCCACGTAGCGGGACAACACCCGCCCGGCGTCGGCGAGGGTCTCGCCCCGCCCGAAGTGGGTGACCTGGGTGTCCACCACGAGCGGGTGCCCGCCCAGCTCGGCGATGCCCGCGTCGAAGGAGATCCGGGTGCGCAGGCTCTGCTTGTCGAAGAGCACCGCCACCGACCTGGGGCCGGCCAGGGGCTTGTACGCGTACCGGTCGGCCTTCATCCGGGCGGCCAGGTCGAGCACGGCGGCCTGCTCGGCGGGCGTGAGGTCGTCGTCGCGGAGGAAGTGCCGGGTCATGCGGGGACCTCCGTGGTGGTGGGGGCGGGCGCCGCGGCGTCCAGCGCGGCGGGCAGCGCGGCGACGAAGGCGTCGGCCTGCTCGGCGGTGAGGATCAGCGGCGGGGCGAGCCGGACCACGCCCGGCTGCACCGGGTTGACCAGGAAGCCCGCCTCGCGCAGCGCGCCGCTCACCGCGCCGGAGACCGGCGCGTCGAGCACGATGCCGAGCAGCAGGCCGGCGCCGCGGACCTCGGTGACGAGCGGGTGGCCGAGCCCCTCGACGCCGCGCCGCAGCCGCTCCCCGATCCGCTTCACGTGGTCGAGCAGCCCCTCGTTGGCAATGGTGGCGACCACGGCGAGCGCGGCGGCGCAACTGACCGGGTTTCCCCCGAACGTGGTGCCGTGCGAGCCGGGCGTGAGCAGGTCGGCGGCCCGCCCGAAGGCCAGGCAGGCGCCGAGCGGCAGCCCGCCGCCGAGCCCCTTGGCCAGGGTGACGACGTCCGGCTCGACGCCCTCGGCCTGGTGGGCGAACCAGTGCCCGGTGCGGCCGACGCCGGTCTGCACCTCGTCGAGCACCAGCAGCGCGCCGTGCGCGGCGGTGATCCGGCGGGCCTCGGCCAGGTAGCCGGGCGGCGGGACGACGACGCCGTTCTCGCCCTGGATCGGCTCGACGATCACCATGGCGGTGGCGTCGGTGACCGCCGCGGCCAGGGCGGCGGCGTCCCCGTACGGCACGTGGGTGACCTCGCCGGGCAGCGGGCGGAACGGGTCGGCCTTGGCCGGCTGGCCGGTCAGCGCCAGGGCGCCCATGGTGCGGCCGTGGAAGCCGCCGTGGGTGGCCACCACGTGGGTGCGCCCGGTGAGCCGGGAGAGCTTGAACGCGGCCTCGTTGGCCTCGGCGCCGGAGTTGGCGAGGAACACCCGGCCGGGGCGGCCGGCCAGGGCCAGCAGCAGCTCGGCCAGGGCCACCGGCGGCTCGGCGACGAACAGGTTCGACACGTGCCCGAGGGTGGCGACCTGCTTGGACACGGCGGCCACCACGGCCGGGTGGGCGTGGCCGAGGGCGTTGACCGCGATGCCGCCGAGCAGGTCGACGTACTCCCGGCCGGCCTCGTCGACCACGACGGCGCCGGAGCCCGCGACGAGCGCCAGCGGCGGGGTGCCGTAGTTGTCCATCATGGCGGCGCCCCAGCGCTGCACCAGCGTGCTCATTCCGCCACCACCATCGTGCCGAATCCTTCCGAGGTGAACACTTCGAGGAGCGTGGAGTGGGCGACCCGGCCGTCGACGACGTGCGCGGCGGGCACTCCCCCGCGCACCGCCCGCAAGCAGGCCTCCATCTTGGGGACCATCCCGGACTCCAGGGACGGCAGCAGCTTCGCCAGGTCGTCCGTGGTGATCTCGCTGACCAGGCTGGCCGTGTCGGGCCAGTCGGCGTAGAGGCCGGGCACGTCGGTGAGGACGACCAGCTTGCGGGCGTCGAGGGCGACGGCCAGCGCGGCCGCGGCCGTGTCCGCGTTGAGGTTGTGCAGCACCCCGTCGGCGTCGGGCGCGACGGTGGAGATGACGGGGATCCGGCCGGCCGCGATGAGGTCGGCCACCGCCGAGACGTCGACCGACTCCACGTCGCCGACCTGCCCGACGTCGACCGGCTCCCCGTCCACGTACGCCGGGCGGCGCACCGCCGTGAACAGGCCGGCGTCCTCGCCGGAGAGGCCGACGGCGAACGGGCCGTGCGCGTTGATCAGCCCGACCAGTTCCCGGCCGACCTGACCCACGAGAACCATCCGGACCACGTCCATGGCCTCGGGTGTGGTGACCCGCAGGCCGCCCTTGAACTCGCTGGCGATGCCGAGCCGGCCGAGCATGGCGGAGATCTGCGGGCCGCCGCCGTGCACGACGACCGGCTTGAGGCCGGCGTACCGGAGGAAGACCATGTCCGCGGCGAACGCCCGCTGGAGCTCGGGGTCGACCATGGCGTTGCCGCCGTACTTGACCACGACGGTGGCGCCGGAGAAGCGGGCCAGCCAGGGCAGGGCCTCGATCAGCGTCTCGGCCTTGGCCTGGGCCCGGGTGAGGTCGGCGGTGAGACTCATGACGAGTACGCCGAGTTCTCGTGCACGTACGCGTGCGACAGGTCGTTGGTCCAGATCGTCGCCGCCGCGTCGCCGGCGTGCAGGTCGATGCGGATGGTGACGTCCCGGCCGGTGAGGTCGACCTTGGCCCGGTCCTCGGCGGCGGCGCCGCCCCGGCAGACCCAGATCCCGTTGACCGCGACGTCCACGCCGTCCGGCTCGAACGCGGCGGCGGTGGTGCCGACGGCCGCGAGGATCCGGCCCCAGTTCGGGTCGTTGCCGAACAGCGCGGTCTTGACCAGGTTGTTCCGGGCCACCGAGCGACCCACCTCGACGGCGTCGTCCTCGTCGGCGGCGCCGGCCACCTCGATGGCGATCTGCTTGGTGGCGCCCTCGGCGTCGGCGATCAGCTGCTGGGCCAGGTCGTGGCAGGCCGCGGTCACCGCGTCGGTCAGCTCGGCGGCGGTGGGCTCGATGCCGGAGGCGCCGCTGGCCAGCAGCAGCACCGTGTCGTTGGTGGACATGCAGCCGTCGGAGTCGATCCGGTCGAAGGTGACCCGGGTGGCGGCGCGCAGCGCGGCGTCCAGGGTCTCCGGCCCGGCCACCGCGTCGGTGGTGAGCACGCAGAGCATGGTGGCCATGGCCGGGGCGAGCATGCCGGCGCCCTTGGCCATGCCGCCGACGGTCCAGCCGCTGCCCCGGGCCACCGTGGTCTTGGGCCGGGTGTCGGTGGTCATGATCGCCTCGGCGGCCGGCCCGCCGCCGTCGCGGGACAGGCCGCGCACCGCGTCGCGGACGCCCGGGAGGAGCTTCTGCATGGGCAGGCGCTCGCCGATCAGGCCGGTGGAGCAGACCGCCACCTCGCCGGCGCCGACCATGAGCCGGGGGCTGCTGGCGGTGAGCACGGCGGCGGTGTGCTCGGCGGTCGCGTGGGTGTCCTGGAAGCCGGCCGGGCCGGTGCAGGCGTTGGCGCCGCCGGAGTTGAGCACCACGGCGCGGACCACGCCGCCCCGGACGACCTGCTGGCTCCAGAGCACCGGGGCGGCCTTGACCCGGTTGGCGGTGAAGACGCCGGCGACCCCGGCGTCGGGGCCGTCGTTGACGACGAGGGCGACGTCGCCGGCGCCGCTGGCCTTCAGGCCGGCGGCCACGCCGGCGGCGCGGAAGCCCCGAGGGCTGGTGACGGTCACTGGGCCGTCCTTTCGTTCGCGACTACGGCGCTCCGCTTCGCTGCACTCCTCGCGCTCACGGTGCCACTCCGAACGCGGAGAGTCCGGTGGTCTCGGGGAGGCCGAACATCAGGTTGGCGTTCTGCACGGCCTGGCCGGCCGCGCCCTTGCCGAGGTTGTCGACGGCGCTGACCACGATCACCCGGCCGGAGTCGGCGTCGACCGTGGCCTGGAGGTGGCAGGAGTTCCCGCCCGCGGTGGCGGCGGTGTGCGGCCAGGTCCCCTCCGGCAGCACGTGCACGAAGGGCGCGTCGGCGTACGCCGCCGCGAGCACCTCGCGCGGGTCGGCGTCGCCGGCGGGCACCGCGGTGACGGTGGCCAGGATGCCCCGCGGCATGGGGGCCAGGACCGGGGTGAAGGAGAGGCTGGTCGCCCCGGTGGCCTGCTTGATCTCCGGCACGTGCTGGTGGGCGCCGACCTTGTAGGGCGACAGGTCGCCCATCACCTCGCTGCCGAGCAGGTGGGGCTTGGCGGCCCGGCCGGCGCCGGAGGTGCCGGAGGCGGCGACCACCACCACGTCGGTGGGGAGGACGGCGCCCGCGGCGATCAGCGGCGCGAGCGCCAGGGTGGTGGCGACCGCGTAGCAGCCGGTGCTCGCGACCCGGGTGGCCGCCGCGATCGCGGCGCGCTGGCCGGGCAGCTCGGGCAGCCCGTAGGTCCAGGCGCCGGCGTGCTCGCCGCCGTAGTAGCGGGCCCAGGCGCCGGCGTCGCGCAGCCGGTGGTCCGCGCCGAGGTCGACCACCTTGACCGCGCCGGGCAGGGCTGCGGCGAGGGCCGCCGACTGCCCGTGCGGCAGGGCCAGGAAGACCAGGTCCGCGTCGGCCAGGGTGGCCGGGTCGGTCGCCCCGAACACCAGGTCCAGCCCGGCGAGCTGCGGGTGCACGGCGGCGACGGGCCGGCCGGCCGAGGCGTGCGCGGTGGCCGCGACCAGCTCGAACTCCGGGTGCCCGGCGAGCAGCCGGAGCAGCTCGCCGCCGGCGTACCCGCTCGCGCCCGCGACCGCGACTCGGATGCCCATACTCACCTCCGCATGACTATGCAAAGAAGGCTAGCAGCGATGATCCGCTGCTGCAAGTTCATACGGTGTGGCGCATGAACCTGCACAAGCGGGGATTGCGGCCGCAGACACCGTCACTGTCCGAACAAATTCCATGACACACGGCTTCCATCGATTAACATTGTTGTTTCACGGAGGTGCGGGGTCGGGCCGGCCGGCCCGCGGGGGCGCACGGAGGACGTATGGGCCTGACGCTGCAGATCCTCGGTCCGGTGCGAGCGTGCCGCGACGGGCGGTGGCTGCGGCTGCCCCCGGGCCGCCCGACCGCGCTGCTGATGGTCCTGTTGCTGCACTCCGGCACGCCGGTGCCGGTCGAACGGCTCCGCGAGGAGCTGTGGGGCGGCCGACCACCGGCGTCGGCCGTGGCGAACCTGCGCAGCCACGCCAGCCAGCTGCGCCGGCTGCTCGCCGGGCCGGGCGAGCCGCCCCGGCTCCGGGCGGAGGGCGGCGGCTACCTGCTGCGCACCGGGCCGGGCGAGCTGGACGCCGCCGAGTTCGAGCGGCTCACCGCCGAGGGCCTGGCCGCCCAGGCCCGGGGAGCGGCGGCCGTCGCGGTGGACCGGCTGGGCCGCGCCCTCGCGCTCTGGTCGGCCGAGGCGCCGCCGCCGGCGTACGGGCCGGACACCGCGGCCGCGTACGACCGGTTGCGCGAGCGCCGGGCCGTGGCCCGGGAGGCGTACGCCGCCTGCCGGCTGGAGCTGGGCGACCGCGGCTCCGCCGAGCTGCGCAGCCTGCTCCGCGAGCACCTGGCCGAGAACCCGCTGCGGGAGACCGGCTGGGCCCTCCTGATGAGCGCCGAGCAGCGGGCCGGTGACCGGGCCGCCGCGCTGGGGACGTACCGCCGGGCCTGCCGGGCGCTCGCCGGTGAGCTGGGCGTGGCGCCCGGTCCGGAGCTGACCGCGCGGTACCGCGCCGTCGTCCACGCCGGACCCGGGTCACGACCCGACGCCGGCCGACCCGCCGCCCCGACCCGTGCCACGGCGGTCCCGCACGAGCTGCCGTACGCCCCCGGGCCGTTCGTCGGCCGGCACGCCGAGCTGGCCCAGCTCGGCGCCGCGCTGGCCCGGGACCGGGACCGGCCGGTGGTGCTGTCCGTGCACGGCCCGGCCGGCGCCGGCAAGTCCGCCCTGGCCCTGCGCGCCGCGACCGCCGCGCTGGACGCCTTTCCCGACGGGCAGCTCCACCTCGACCTCGGCGGCTCGGTGGCCGGCGAGCCGTTGCCGCCGCGCCAGGTGGCCGGCCGGGTGCTGCGGGCGCTGTGCCCGACGTCCGACCCGGAGCCGACCACAGTGGCCGAGGCACAGGCCCGGGTCCGTTCCGCGCTGTTCGGCCGGCGGGTGCTGCTCGTGCTCGACAACGCCGCCGGCCCGGCGCAGGTGGAGGGCCTGCTGCCGGCACGCGGCGGCTGCGCCCTCCTGGTGACCGGCCGCGCGCGGCTGCCCGACGGGCACGGCCGGGCGCTGCGGCTGGACCCGCTGCCGCCGTGCGACGGGCTCGCGCTGCTGCGCGCGCTGGTCGGCGACCGCCGGGTCGACGGCGAGCCGGCCGCGGCCGCCGCCGTGGTGGCGCTCTGCCAGGGGCTGCCGCGGGCGCTGCGGGCGGCCGCGCGGCGGCTCGGCGACGGCCCGCACGCCACGCTCGCCCGGCTGGCCCGGCTCCTGCGCGCCGACCACTGCCGCCTGCACGGTCCCGCCCACCTGCACGCCAGCTGACCCCCGCCCCCGCAGGACGGCCGGCGCGCTGGTCGGCGCGGCGCCGCACGCGTGCGGTCCCGGCCGGCTCGGTGGAACGCCATGGAGGTCAAACCACCCGGGAAGCCTTTCTGGCGTCCCACCGACGGCGGCGGGCGCGGGTGTGTGGGCGGTCGCCGTTACGCCGCGGCCACGGGGGCAGCCGTCGGCTCGGCCTCCGGCCCGGCGGCGGGCCGGGCGGTGTCCGGTGTGGCGTCGGGTGGTGGGGTGTCCTGGCGGTAGCCGCGGGCTTGCAGGGCGAAGAGCCGGGCGTACCCGCCGCCGGCGGCGAGCAGCGTGTCGTGGTCGCCGTGCTCGGCCACCCGCCCGTCAGCGAGCACCACGATGGCGTCGGCGTCCCGGACCGCGTTGAGCCGGTGCGAGACGAGCAGGCTGGTCCGGCCCCGGCGCAGCGTGCGCAGCCGGGTGTGCAGGTCGTGCTCGGCCTCGGCGTCCAGCCCCGAGCTGGGCTCGTCGAGGACGAGCAGGTCCCGGTCGGCCCGCAGGAAGCCCCGGGCCAACGCCACCCGCTGCCACTGCCCGCCGGAGAGCACCACCCCGGCACGCGGGTCGTCCCGGTCCGGCCCGCCGAAGAAGATCCGGGTGAGCAGGGTGTCGTACCCGTGCGGCAGCGCGGCCAGCGCTCCGTCCACGCCGGCCTGCCGCGCGGCGGCCCGCAGCCGGTCCGGGTCGTCGCGGGCGGTGAGGTCACCGACGGCGATGTTCTCCGTGGCGGTGAGGTCGTACGGCATGAAGTCCTGGAACACGGCCCCGAGCCGCTTGCGCAGCGCCGCCGGGTCGAACTCGCGCAGGTCGACGCCGTCCCAGAGGATGGCGCCGCGCTCCGGGTCGTAGAACCGGCAGAGCAGCTTGACCAGCGTGCTCTTCCCGGCGCCGTTGAGCCCGACCAGGGCGGTGGTCGCGCCGGCCGGCAGGACCAGGTCCACCCCGCGCAGCACCCAGGGGTGCTCCGGGGAGTAGCGGAACCAGACGTCCCGCAGCTCGATGCCCTGCCGCAACGGTGGCACGGGACGCGGCGCGGCCGGGACCGGCAGGTCGGACTCGGCGCGGACCACCTCGTCGTAGTGGTCGAACAGCAGCAGCGCCTGGTGGACGGACCCGACCTGGCCGACCAGGGCGCCGAGCGCGCCCTGCACGCCGGGCACCGCCGCCAGGAACAGGGCCACGTCGCCGACGCCGACCCGCCCGGTGGCGGCCCGGGTGACCACCCAGACCACACCCACGCCGGCCACCACGGCCCCGAGCAGCGCGAGCAGGGCCTGGGCTCGGGTCTCCCGGGCGTCCAACCGGCGCTCGACCCGGTGCATGCCGTGCAGCTCGTCGAGCATCCGTTCGCCGAAGAACCGGCCCAGCCCGAACAGCCGCACCTCCTTCGCCGCCGGCACCCCCGTGATGAGCTGGGCGAAGAACAGGTCCCGCCGCTGGAAGTGCTCCAGCCGCAGCACCATGGCCGCGCGGGCCCGGTTGAGCCGGAGCTGCATCCACAGCGTGGGCAGGGCGGCCAGCAGCACCAGCAGGCCGGTCAGCGGGCTCAGCGCGAGCAGCACGCCGAGGAAGCCACCGATCGCCACGACGCTCTGCGCCCCGCCGAGCAGGCTCCCGGTGAGCTGCGTCGGCCCGAGGTGCCCGGTCTGCTGGGCCGCCTGGAGGCGGTCCTGGTAGGCGGGGTCCTCCAGGCGTACCAGGCCGACGAGGCGGGACACGGCGTCGAACAGGCGGCGGCGCACCAGGCGGGACACGGCCCGGGTCCGTTCGGCCTCGACGTACCGGCGCAGGTGCGGCAGGACCACACCGGCCGCCGCCGCCCCGGCGAGGCCGGCCCCGAGCAGCGCCAGCGGCAGGTCCCGGCCGGCCGCGCCGGTGAGCCGGTCCAGCACGAGCTTGGTCAGCCCGGCCACGGCCACCGGCGCGGCGCCGGCCAGCAGCGCGAGCAGCAGGTCGACAAGGGTGCCGGCAGGGGCCGCCCGCCAGGTGAGCCCGAGGGCCGCCCGGGCGTGCCGGACGGCCCGGCGGGGCGTCAGCCGTGGCTCGGTCACGGCGCCACCGGCAGGTCCAACCGGGCGATGCCGAAGGCGGTGGACGCCACGATGCCGCGCTCGTCGAGCAGACCGAACGCCGGGAAGCCCTTGATCGCGAACGCCGTGGGCAGTGGCCCGCTGCCGGGCTCGATGAACACCGTGGCGAGGCCGGTGAACAGGTCGGCGTACGTCTGGGTCTCCGGGCCCTTGCCGACCACGACCACCCACACGTGCTCGGCGCCGCCGGGCATCTCGGCGGCCCGCTCACGCAGCAACGGCAGCTGCTCCTCGCAGTGGTCGCAGCCAGGGGAGATGAACGCCACGAGGGTCATGGGCGGGAGGTCGGCGCGGGTCCGGACGCGGCCGTCCACGGTGGTGGAGACGAAGTCGCCGGGGATGGAACCGACCTCCAGCATCACCTCCGGTGGCGCGGACTGCCGCTCGTTGAGCAGGTCGGTGTGCTCCCGGAGCCGGCGGATCACGCCGAGCAGCAGCACCAGGTTGAGCACGCCGAGAGCGGCGACGAGGACGACGGCGACGGTCAGCAGGGGCATGGGGTCTCCTTGGGTGGTCAGGAGCGGCCGGCCGGGCGGGCCGCCCGGGGCGGGCTCGGGGCGAACAGGGCGACCAGGTCGTCGAGGCGGACCACCAGCGCGGCGAGCGGCAGCGCCAGCCCGGCGGCGAGCAGCAGGCCCCCCGGGCCCGGCGCCGGCCCGCCGACCGTCCCGGCCAGCAGGCCGAGCAGCGCCGCCGCGACGAGGGCCAGGTTGCGCGCCACGTGCCGGGCGCCGATCGGGGCGTCGCCGGCGCCGAAGCAGCGGCAGGCCGGGCGGGCGCCGCGGCGCAGCGCGCGGGCGATCGCGGCGGTGAGGACACCGAGCAGGCCGGCGGCGAGCAGCAGGCCGGCGGGCACCGTGCCGGGCAGGGCGAGCAGCAGCACCACGGCCGCCTCGGCGGCGACCGCCAGCCGGGCGACCGGACCGGCCCACCGGCGCGGCACGCCGAACTGGACGACCGAGGTGACGAAACCGGCGAAACCCGCCCGGGTCCGCAGCTTGCCGATCACGGCGGTGAGGAACACCAGGGCCAGCAGCAGCCGCGCGGTCAGCTCCACCGCTCGCATCCGTACCACCTCCTCGGCGCGGGGAGGCCCACGCTTCCAGCGGTGGATACATCCGGGATACATCGACGCGGGCGGGCGCCGGCCGCCGCTGTAGGCCCGGTGTACCGGGCGGCCGTAGCGTCCCCGCATCGACCGGTGTCGAAAGGAGGTGAACGAATGTTCCGTCGACTCGAGAGCCTGGGTGAGCGGATGCTCGGCGTGTTCGTGCCGAAGGTGACGGCCGCGGCCGGCTGTCCGCCGGACCCGTGGTGCGCCGTGTGCGGCACCTGCTACCTCAAGCGGTGCAGCTACAGCGGCTCGTGCGCGGTGAACTGCGGCGGGTGCGGCTACTACTGCACGGCCGGGGCCAGCACGATGACCACTCTCTGCTGATCGGGTGTGCCGCGCGGCCGGTCCCGGTCGCGCGGCATTCCCTCGTCAGCGGCCGAGGCGGGGCCGGATCACCACGCCGAGCACGTCCGGCTCGGGGATGTAGCCGCACTCGCGCGAGTCGTAGCTGAAGGGCGGGTTGTCGCCGAGCACCACGAGCCGCCCCGCCGGCACGGTGGCCTCGGCGCCCTGCCGCAGCAGCGGCACCCGCTGCACCGGCACCGGGTCGCCGGGCACCGCGTGCGCCCGCTTGATGAGCAGCCCCGGCCCCTCGTCGGGCCGGCCGGGCCGCCCGGCGGTCATCGCTTCGGGCGCGCGGACCACCACGACGTCGCCGGCCCGCACCCGGTCCAGCGGGACCCGCCGGGCCAGCACCCGGTCACCGGCGCGCAGCGTGGGTTCCATGCTGCGCCCCACCACCGAGACCAGCAGCAGGTGCCGCCGGGCCCAGCCCAGGCCGGCGACGGCCGACGCGAGCGCGCCGGCCGCCACCAGGCCGAGGACCGCCCACACGTCAGGCGCCGCGCAGGGTGGCGCCGAAGCGGCGGGCCGCCTCGGCCACCGCCGCGTCGCGGGCGGCCACCGCCTCCTCGCCCGCGAGGGTGCGGTCCGGGGCCCGGAACGTCAGCTTGTACGCCAGTGACCGGCGACCCGCGCCGAGCTGCTCGGACGCGTACACGTCGAAGAGCCGGACGTCCTCCAGCAGCGGGCCGGCCCCCTCGGCGAGGGCCCGCTCCACCTCGGCGGCCGGGACCGACTCGTCCACCACGAGCGCCACGTCGATGAGGGCGGGCGGGAAGGTGGAGACGGCCGGGCCGGACACCACCGGCGCCTCGGGCAGCGCGTCCAGGTCCAGCTCCATGGCGCTGGTCCGCCGGGGCAGCTCCAGCGTGGCCACCACGGTGGGGTGCAGCTCACCGGCGTACCCGACGGCGGTGCCGTCCACCAGCAACTCGGCGCAGCGGCCGGGGTGCCAGGGCGCGCGCTCGGCGGCCCGCACGGTGACCCGGTCGGCCGGGATGCCGGCGGCGGCGAGCACCGTCCGGCCCGTCTCGACGGCATCCGCCCAGCCGGCCGGGCGGCCCGCGCCCCACCAGCCGGCCGGTTCCAGCTCCCCGGTGAGCACCACGGCGACGTGCCGCGGCTGGGCCGGCACGACGGCGTCGGCGCGCGCGAACTCCTCGTCGGTGGGGCGCCGGTCCACGCCCATGGCCGGCGGGGCGCCCACGCCGGGACGCGGGTGGAACACCACGCCGATCTCGTAGATCGCCACGTCCCGCTGGCCCCGGCCGACGTTGCGCTTGAGGATGCCGAGCAGCGGGCCGAGCAGCGTGGTGCGCAGCAGCGGCTCCTCCTCGGACAGCGGGTTGGCCACCCGCACCGCGGGGCGGCGCGGGTCGTCGGCCGGCAGGCCGAGCTGGTCGGCCAGCTCCGCGGAGACGAACGGGTGCGCCAGGACCTCGACGTACCCGCGCTCCGCGAGCGACCGGGCGACCGCCCGGCGGCGCTGCTGCGGCGCGGTGAGGCCGCGGCCGGGCGGCGCGGTGGGCAGCACCGACGGCACCCGGTCGTAGCCGTCGAGGCGGACCACCTCCTCGACCAGGTCGGCGGGGTCGGTGAGGTCGGGCCGCCAGGTCGGCGGGGTGACGCTCAGCACGGCACCGCCGGCCGCGGTGGCGACGCCGGTCTCGCCCGGGTCCTCCCCGAGCCGGTCGGCGCCCGCGGTGACCGCGCAGCCCACCTGCTCCAGCAGCTCCACGACCCGCTCCGGCGGGTACGCCACGCCGACCCGGCGCGACGGCAGGTCCACCGGCAGGGTCACCGGGGTACGCGGCCGGACGTGGTCGACGTCGAGGATCTCGTCGCCGACGGTGCCACCGGCGTGCTCGGTGAGCAGGCGGACCGCCTTCTCCAGCGCGACCAGCGGCAGGGCCGGGTCGACGCCCCGCTCCCAGCGCTTGGCGGCCTCGCTGAACAGCTTGTGCCGCCGCGCGGTGCGCCCCACCATGGCCGGGTCCCAGTGCGCCGCTTCGAAGAGCACGTCGGTGGTGGTGGCGACGACCTCGCTGGTCTCGCCGCCCATCACTGCGGCCAGCGAGACCGGCCCGGTGTCGTCGCAGATGACCATGTCCTCGGCGGCCAGCGTGCGGGTGACTCCGTCCAGCGTGGTCAGCTTCTCCCCCGGCTCGGCGCGGCGGACCACCAGCGGGCCGCTGATCCGGTCGGCGTCGAAGGCGTGCATCGGCTGGCCGAGTTCGAGCATCAGGTAGTTGGTGATGTCGACCGGCAGCGAGATGCTGCGGACGCCGGCCACGGTGAGCCGCCGGGACATCCAGCCCGGGGTCTGCGCGGTCGGGTCGACGCCGCGGACCATCCGCGCGGCGAACCGGTCGCAGCCGACGGTGTCGCGCACCTCGACCGGGTACGCCGGCTCGGCGGTCGCGCCCGGCGCCGGAAGGTCGGCCGGGTCGCGGAACGGCACCCCGAGGGCGTGCGACAGCTCGCGGGCGAGGCCCCGGACGCTGAGCGCGTACCCGCGGTCCGGGGTGATCTCCAGCTCGACCACGACGTCGTCGAGGCCGACCACCGGGCGGGCGTCGTCGCCGGGCTTGGCCGGGCTGTCCTCGGGCAGCACGATGATCCCCGAATGGTCGTCGCCCAGGCCCAGCTCCTTGGCGGAGCAGATCATGCCGTGGGAGTTGCGCCCGTAGGTCTTCCGCGCGCCGATGTGGAAGTCGCCGGGCAGCACGCCGCCGGGGAGGATCACCACGACCCGGTCGCCCTGGGCGAAGTTGCGCGCCCCGCAGACGATCTCCTGCGGCTCGCCGGTGCCGTTGGCGGCGCCGACGTCCACCCGGCAGAACCGGATCGGCTTCTTGAAGCCGGTCAGCTCCTCGATCTCCAGCACCTCACCGACGACCAGCGGCCCGGTGACGGTCTGCCGCAGGTCCACCACGGAGTCGACCTCGATGCCGAGGTCGACCAGCGCCTGCTCCAGGTCGCCGGTGGGCAGGTCGGCCGGGAGGTCGACGTGCTCCCGCAGCCAACTGACAGAAACTCGCATGACTGTTAAACCACCGTCTCCGTAACTCGTGCCCGCACCGTCAGACCCCGAACGCGCGGGTGAACCGCACGTCGCCCTCGGCCATGTCCCGCATGTCGCTGACGCCGTGCCGGAACATCACCGTCCGGTCGATGCCCATGCCGAAGGCGAATCCGGAGTAGACCTCCGGGTCGATGCCGCAGGCGCGCAGCACCCGCGGGTTCACCATGCCGCAACCGCCCCACTCGACCCACTGCGGACCGTCCCGGTGCTCCGGGAACCAGACGTCGAACTCGGCGGACGGCTCGGTGAACGGGAAGTAGTGCGGCCGGAACCGGGTCTTCGCGCCCTCGCCGAACATTGCGCGGGCGAAGTGGTCCAGCGTGCCGCGCAGGTGCGCCATGGTGATGCCCTTGTCGACCACCAGGCCCTCGACCTGGTGGAAGACCGGGGCGTGGGTGGCGTCCAGCTCGTCGGTGCGGTAGACCCGGCCGGGCACCACCACGTAGATGGGCGGCTTGCGGGTCAGCATGGTGCGCGCCTGGACCGGCGAGGTGTGGGTGCGCAGTACCAGGCCCGAGCTGTCCGCACCGGCCGGGGGCGCGATGTGGAAGGTGTCCATGAGGCCACGCGCCGGGTGGTCGGCGGGGATGTTCAGCGCGTCGAAGTTGGTCCACTCCAGCTCGACCTCGGGCCCCTCGGCCACCTCGTAGCCCATCCCGACGAACAGGTCGCTGATCTGCTCCATCAGGGTGCTCAGCGGGTGGCGGGCGCCGCGCGGCCGCCGGTCGTAGGGCAGGGTCACGTCGACCCGCTCCTCCACCAGCACCCGCTCGGCCTGCTCACGCTCCAGGACCTCCTGGCGGGCCGCGTACGCGGTCTCGACGGCGCGGCGGGCCTCGTTGACCCGCTTGCCGGCGTCGGACTTCGCGGCCGGCGGCAGCGCGCCGATCTCCCGGCGGGCCAGCGACACCGGGGACCGGTCCCCGAGGTGCGCCGGGCGCAGCGCGGTCAGCGCGTCCGGGTCGGCGGCGGCGGCGAACGCCTTCTCGGCGTCGGCCACGGCCGCGGCCAGGGCGTCCGGGTCGAGCAGGGCGACCTGCTTCGGGTCGTACGGATCGTTGCGGTAGCTCATGGCGTACGGGCACTCCCTCACGGCGGCGCCGGCCCTCACGGGCGGCTAGGCGAGTCTACGGACGCGCGGCTTCGCCGCAGCCCGCCGGTGGGAGATCGCGCAGGAGGAAGGGTCAGGCCCGCCGCCCGCCGACACCGGCGGGCTGGCTAAACGAACGCCGTGGCGCGTTCATCATCCGGCTGACTCCCCTGCTGTGTGGCCGCGCGGACCCGCGGGTCGGCGCAGAGCTCTCGCTGAAGCGTACAGGCAGACGGCCGCGGCCGCAGCCAGGTTCAGGCTCTCGGCGCGCCCGTGCAGCGGCACCCGGACCCGGGCGTCGGCCGCGGCGGTCAGCTCCGCGGGCAGCCCGTGCGCCTCCGAGCCGAAGAGCCAGGCGGTCGGTGCGGCGAGCCGGCCGGCGTCGGCGAGGTCGTCGAGGTCGCTGTCGCCGTACCCGGTCGTGGCGAGGACGGTGAGCCCGGCGGACCGCAGCGCCGCGACCACGGCGACCGGGTCGGTGGCGCGGACCACGTCGACGTGGAACAGGCTGCCGGCGGAGGCCCGCACGCACTTGCCGTTGTAGGGGTCGACGGCGTCGCCCGCGAAGACCACCGCGCCGGCGCCGGCCGCGTCGGCGGTGCGCAGCACGGTCCCGGCGTTGCCGGGGTCCCGGATCTCGGCCAGCACCGCGACCAGGCGCGGCCCGCGCGCCAGGGCGGCGTCCAGGGGTACGTCGAGGTGCCGGCAGACGGCCACCAGGCCCTGCGGGGCGACGGTCTCGGCGAGCGCGGCCAGGGCCTCGTCGGTGACCTCGGAGACCGGCACGTCGGCACCGGCCGCCAGCGCGGCGAGGTCGGCGTGCCGGTCCAGGGCGGCCGGGGTGCCGAACAGCTCGACCACGGTGCCGGCCCGGGCGAGCGCCTCGCGGACGGCCTGCGGACCCTCGGCCAGGAACCGGCCGGTGGTCTCCCGGTCCCGCCGGCGCTGGAGCCGGCGGGCGGCGACCACCCGCGGGGTACGCGGGGTGAACGGACCGGGAACAGCGTCGAGGCGCCTCCCGTGCGGTGCTGACGGCATGGGAGACGCCTCGATCTGCTGGTACGGGTGGATCAGGCGGCCTGGGCCGCGGCGCCACCGGTGCCCTCGGCCGCCACGGCGGCACGGGCCAGCTCGACGATCGCGGCGAACGCCGCGGCGTCGTTGACGGCCAGGTCGGCCAGGATCTTGCGGTCGACCTCGATGCCGGCCAGGCGCAGGCCCTGGATCAGCCGGTTGTAGGTCAGGCCGTTGGCCCGGGCGCCCGCGTTGATCCGCTGGATCCAGAGCTGCCGGAAGTCGCCCTTGCGGTCGCGACGGTCCCGGTAGGAGTACTGCATCGAGTGCAGCACCTGCTCCTTGGCCTTGCGGTAGAGCCGGGAGCGCTGACCGCGGTAGCCGCTCGCGGTCTCCAGCAGGGTACGACGCTTCTTCTGGGCGTTAACAGCCCGCTTGACGCGTGCCATCTCAACTCCTTCTTCGGTTCAGGTGGCGCGCGTCAGCGGCCGAGCAGCTTCTTGATTCGCTTGGTTTCGGCCTTGGCCAGCTCGACCGTGCCGGTCAGCCGCCGGGTCTGGGTGGAGGGCTTCTTCTCCAGGTTGTGGCGGAGACCGCACTGCTGGGCAACGATCTTGCCCTTGCCGGTCACCTTGACCCGCTTGCCCATACCCGTGTGGCTCTTCATCTTCGGCATGTGGAACGTCTCTCCCTGTTACTGGCCGCTGGTCTCAGCGGTCGGGCCGGTCTCACCGGCTGCTGCGGTCTCGCCGGCCGCCGGGGTCTCGCCACCTGCCGGGGCGGCCGACTCCTCCGCCGCGCGGTCGCGGGGCCCGCCGCGGGACGCCGTGGCGGCGACCGCGGAGGCCTTCACGGCCCGGTGCGGAGCGAGAACCATGATCATGTTTCGGCCGTCCTGCTTCGGCGCGGCCTCGACGTATCCCAGGTCCGTGATCTCGGACTCGAGCCGGCGCAGGAGCCGGTAACCCAGCTCCGGGCGGCTCTGCTCGCGACCGCGGAACATGATCGTCACCTTGACCTTGTCGCCGGCCTTCAGGAACCGCACCACGTGACCCTTCTTGGTCTCGTAGTCGTGCGGGTCGATCTTCGGCCGGAGCTTCATCTCCTTGATGACGGTCTGCTGCTGGTTACGCCGCGCTTCGCGCGCCTTCAGTGCGCTCTCGTACTTGAACTTGCCGAAGTCCATGAGCTTGCACACCGGCGGGCGCGCCATCGGCGCAACCTCGACCAGGTCCAGGTCGACGTCCGCGGCCAGCTGCAGGGCGCGCTCCAGCGGGACGATGCCCACCTGCTCACCCTCAGGGCCGACCAGTCGGACCTCACGTGCCCGGATCTGCTCGTTCACGCGTGGTTCGACGCTGATGGGGCCTCCTCGAGTCGAGTCTCCTACGGTGCCGACTCCGCGGGCTCCCGGACGGGAGCCGACCCGGAAAGCAGAAGGCCCCGGCGTATGCCAGGGCCCACTCGACCGGTCGGCACGATCACAGGATCGCGCATCCGGGACCGGGACGTGCCCGGAACCGGGAGACCGGGACCCGGCCACCTACGGGGGCGACTCGGGTGGGAGCAGGCGCTCCGCTTCAGGACCGCCCGCAGGGCAGTCTGGTCGACCCCGCAACACTACACCCTCGGCCCAGGCCGCCCCAAACCGGGTCAGCGCGGGGCGGCCGGGTCACCGGCCAGGGCGGCCAGGTGGGCCTGGTGCAGGCGGCGCAGGGCGCGGACGGCCTCCACCGCCCGCTCCTTGTCGGCGGCCTGGAGCGCGACCATCGGCAGCAGGTCGTCGTCGTGCAGCTCCAGGCTGGCCCACGGGGCGCCCCGGTCGAACCGGACCCCGCGGATCACCTCCCAGGGCAGCTCGTAGGAGCTGATCACGTTGCGGACCCGGACACCCCGGACATCGGCCACCACCCGGGGGCGGGTGAAAAGCAGGAAGCCGAGGGCACCGAAGACGCCCAGCCCCACCATGGCGAGCTGGTCGCCCCGCTGGAAGGTGCCGTAGCCGTCGCCGGTCGCGCCGGTCAAAGAGGTGGCCACCAGGCTGAACACCACCAGCAGCGTGACGGCCGACGCCCAGCAGACCACCCGGACCCGCCGCGGCCGCACGGTCACCACTGATTCGTTCACGGAACCAGTCTGCCATCCGGCCGGGGCTCGCGTTCTGCCGCCACACGGCGCGGGGCGCGCCGCCGCCCGCCGGCCACCACCACGGCCACCCCGGTGAGCACCGCCCCGGCCAGCACCGGCAGCCGCACCCCGGCGCCACCGGGCAGCGCCACGTCCAGCACCAGGGCCCCGCCGAGCTGCCCGGCCACCAGCGCCAGGCCGGTGCGCAGCACCCCGGCGGCGCGGACGCCGACCAGCAGCGCGAGCACGATGCCGACGCCGAACAGGCCGCCGACGTAGAGCCACCACTGGGCGGGCCAGCTCGGACGGGTGGCCAGGGCCCCGGCCAGCGCCGCCACCGCGGCGATCACCGACGTGCTGACCGCGAAGTTCAGCGCCAGCCCGGCGGCCGGCCCGATCGCCGCGGCGACCCGCCCGTTGAGCGCGGACTGCAGCGCCACCGCCAGGCCGCCGACGACCGAGAGCAGCACCAGCCCGACCGCCAGGTCGCCGACCGGCCGGCCGAGCTGGGCCATGGTCACCGCGCCGATCCCGAGCAGCGCACCGACGACCCGGGACGCCGTGAGCGGCAGCCGGCCGGTCGCGGCCAGGCCGGCCCGGTCGACGGCCAGCCCGCCGAGGCTGCCCCCGGCCACCTGGGCGATCGTGAAGACCGCCACCCCGAGCGCCGGCACCACGATCGGGCCGATCACCACGATCGCGGCGCCGCCCAGCCCGCCCAGGTAGGCCCACCAGGGCAGGCCGGAGTGGCGCAGCCCGGCCAGACCGGCGCGCATGGCCGGGACGGTGACCAGCCCCAGCAGGACGATGAGGCACCCGCCGAGGTTGTTGACCATGGCGCCGACGAGGGGGTCACCCGCCCGCTCCCCCAGCTCGGCGTTGACCACGCCCTGCGCGGCCGAGGCCACCCCGCCCACGACGACGACGGCCAGGGCGGCCGGGACCGGCAGCGGCCTCACAGGCGGCAGGCGTGGATGTTGGTGACCAGGATGGCCCGGGCGCCCAACTCGTACAGCTCGTCCATGATCCGGTGCACGTCGTCGCGGAGCACCATGGCCTGCACGGCCACCCAGCCCTCGCGGTGCAGCGGGGAGACGGTCGGCGACTCGATGCCCGGGGTGAGCGAGCTGGCCCGGTCCAGCAGGCCGGCCGGCACGTCGTAGGCGAGCATCACGTAGCGGCGGGCGACCAGCACGCCGTGCAGCCGGCGCAGCAGCTGCTCCTGCTGGGCGCCGCCGGACGCGCCGGCCCGGCGGACCAGCACCGCCGAGGAGCGCAGCAGCGGCTCGCCGAAGACCACGAGGCCGGCCTGGCGCAGGGTGGCGCCGGTCTCCACCACGTCGGCGACCACGTCGGCCACGCCGAGCCGGATGGCGTTCTCCACCGCGCCGTCCAGCCGGATCACCTCGGCCTTGACGCCCAGCTCGGCCAGGTGCCGCTCGACGAGCCCCGGGTACGCGGTGGCGATCCGGTGCCCGCCGAGCTGCTGGACCGAGTCCACGTCGTCGGGGCGGGCGGCGAACCGGAAGGTGGCCCGGCCGAAGTTGAGGTCGACGACCTCCTCGGCCGGCGCGCCCGAGTCGACCAGCAGGTCCCGCCCGGTGATGCCGACGTCCAGGTCGCCGGAGCCGACGTAGGTGGCGATGTCCTTGGGGCGCAGGTAGAAGAACTCGATGTCGTTGGGCTCGTCCCGGCAGACCAGGTCCTTCGGGTCGGTGCGCTGGCGGTAGCCCGCCTCGCGCAGCATCCCGGCGGCCGACTCGGCCAGGGCGCCCTTGTTGGGTACGGCGACACGCAGCATGGGAGTGCTCCTTCGATCGACGAGGTGATCAGCGGACGGGGCACTCACAGATGTCGGTAGACGTCCTTCAGCTCGAGACCGGTGGCCAGCATCAGCACCTGGGCCTGGTAGAGCAGCTGGGAGATCTCCTCGGCCGCCCGCTCCGGGCCCTCGTGCTCGGCCGCCATCCACGACTCGGCCGCCTCCTCGACGACCTTCTTGCCGATGAAGTGCACACCCTTCTCCAGGGCGGCGACCGTGCCCGAGCCCGGGGCGCCGGCGGCGGCCTTGGCCTGCAGCTCGGCGAACAACTCCTCGAACGTCTTCACGGAAGGCGATTCTTCCAGCCGCCCCGGGTGACGCTCTCCCCCGGGTCGGCCGGTTCCCGCAGGATGGCGGTCAGATCGTCGCCGGCCGGCCCGGCAGTTGTCCCAGCCCGGCGGCCCGCGCCCGGGCCACGGCCTCGCCCCGGTCGGCGGCGTGCAGCTTGCCGAGGATGGTCGACACGGTGTTGCGGACGGTCTTCGGGGCGACGGAGAGCCGGCGGGCGATCGCCTGATTGCCGAGCCCCTGCGCCACCAGGTCGAGGATCTCCATCTCCCGCGGCGTGAGCTCCGGGAACGGCCGGGCCGACGGTGACCGGGGGCCGTCGGCGAAGAACCGCAGCACCCGCTGGGCGATCTCGGTGCCGAAGACGGCCTCGCCGGCTGCCACGGCGGCCACCGCCCGCGTCACGTCGCTGCGGGCGGCGCCCTTGAGCAGGTAGCCCGCCGCGCCGGCGCGGATCGCGGCGTAGACCGACTCGTCGTCGGCATGCATGGTCAGCACGAGCACCGCGGCGTCGCCCCGGGCGGTGATCCGCCGGGTGGCCTCGACTCCGCCGATGCCCGGCATGGCGAGATCCATCAACACGACGTCGGGCCGCAGCTCCCCGACCTCGAGCAGGGCCGTCTCGCCGTCGGCGGCGGTGCCGACGACCTCGATCCCCGGCAGCCCGTCCAGCGCCGTGCACAGCCCGTCGAGGAAGATCGGGTGGTCGTCCACCAGGAGCACCCGCACCGGGTCCGGCATCTCAACTCCTCCCGGCCGCGACGGGCACCGGAAGTTCGGCCCGCACCGTCGTGCCACCGCCGGTACGCGGCTCGACGACGAACGTGCCGCCCAGCTCGTCGGCCCGCTCCCGCATCGACGACAGGCCGACACCGTCCCGGTGCGGGACGTCCAGCCCGCACCCGTCATCGGTGACCTCCAACCGCAGCCAGCCGTCCCGGAGGGCCATCCGGACCCGGCAGGTGGTCGCGCGGGCGTGGCGGGCCACGTTCGTCACCGCCTCGGTGACGATGCGGTAGGCAGCGACCTCGACTGCCGCGCTGCTGACCCGCAGCTCGTGGTCACAGTCCACCTCGACGTCCAGACCGGTGGCCCGCAACGCGGCGGCGTGCTCGCGTACGACCCCCGGCAGACCGAGGTCGTCCAGGGACGGCGGGCGCAGTCCGTGCACGATCTCCCGCACGTCCGACACCGACTGGCCGATCACGGCCTTGATCTTCGTGGCGAGCGGGTGCGCGGCGGGGTCCGCGGCGACCCGCTCGGCGAGCACGTCGACCTGGAGACTGGCCGCCGCGAGCAGCGGCCCCAGCCCGTCGTGCAGGTCCCGCCGCAACCGGCGCCGCTCCTCCTCGCGGGCGCGGACGATGCGCTCCCGCGACTCGCGCAGGTCCTCCTCCAGCCGGGCCGCCCGCACGGCGACCGCGATCTGCCCGGCGAGGTCAGCCAGCAGATCCAGCTCGCGCGCCTCGAACGGCGTCCCGCCGCTGCGCCGCCCGACCAGCAGGATCCCCTCCTGCCGGCCGTTGCTGACCAGCGGGAACGGCTGCGCGTCGGCCGGAGGGTCGACCGGGTCGCCGGGCACGACCCGGGCGTACGGCACGCGCAGCATGGTGGTCAGCGTCTCCGGGACGGCGTGCAGCAGCTCCTCCAGCGCCTCGGTACGGGACAGCCGCTCGGCCAGCCGGGTCACCACCTCGTACGGGCGGTCCCGGTCGCCGAAGAGCAGCCGGTCGATCCCGCTCATCAGGCGGTCCTTCACCGGGTTGAGGGAGACCGCGACCACGGCGGTCGCCACCAGCGCGGAACCCCGGCTCCCCGCCGGGTCGAGCAGCGCGGAGGTCACCGCGAGGCAGCCGAGGTAGGTGACGACCACGATCGCGGACAGGGCGGTGTAGGTCAGCGTGCGGTCGAGCACGGTGGCGATGTCGAACAGGTTGGCCCGGAGGACGGCCATCCCGGTGGCCACCGGCAGGGCCGCGATGCCGGCGCCCTCCAGCAGGGCGCCCACCCACGGCGCGGTCCACCGGTCGACGAGCAGGCCGACCAGCGTCGTGCCGATGAAGATCAGGGCGGCCAGCGCCAACCAGGCCAGCCGGCGTCGGTCCACACCGCCGGCCCGGCGCCAGCGGACGATGAACGACGCCATCGCCACCAGGGTCAAAGCGAGCAGCGCGAACAGGGTGACGTTCGTGATCAGCGGGGCGAGGCCCGCCAGCGCCGGCACGCCGAACGGGTTGGCCACCGCGTCGTCCTCGGTCACCCGGCCCGGCGTCACCACGACCGAGGCCACGAGGACCACCAGTGCGACCGTCGTGGCGGAGCGGACCCAGCTCCAGCGCGGCGACGGCGGACGGCCGTCCGGGAACAGCAGCAGCGGGTAGGTCGTGGCGCAGACCCACGCGACCGCGAACAGCGCGTTCTGCGCGAGGACCAGTATCGGACCCGTCGGGCAGCCGGGACAGGCCGCCAGGGCGTGCTGGGCGAGCCCGTCGAGGATCGCGGCACCGAACTGGAGCACACCGACGGCGAGGAAGAGCCAGCCGACGCCGTTGGCCGGCCGGTGCACCGCGATCACCGCGCCCACCAGCGGGAAGGCCAGGAACCCGGTGAACCAGACGAGGTCCGCGGCGGTCGGCGGGGTCACGCCGGAGACGAAGGCCGCCCCCACCACGGTCAGGCCGTAGCAGGCGATCGACAGGCCGAGGCTGCCGATGGCGACGGCACGGGCGGCGCCGCGACCTGCCACGGGACCCTCCTCGCTTCCGGCGGTGCGGACGACCCTAACGTCGCCGGTGTCCCACTGTCGCGGGACGTTCGTCCCGTTCCGTCCGGGCGGTCGGCGGGCACGGCGGGGACGGGCGTCCATCGCCTCCGGGGCGCGGACCGGCGAAGAGTCGAGGGGCAGGCAGAACCCTCCTCACCACGTTGGAGATCGCATGTCCACGATCACTACCGGTGCCGACGTCGAACCGGTCACCCCGCAGGCTCCGGCGCGAGCCGGCCTGGGCGTCGCGGCTGGTGCCTCGCTGGCCCTGTTCGCGTTGATGTTCGGCACCTGGACCCCCGAGTCGCCGGAGGTGGGCCGGACGGACGCCGCCGGCATCCGGGCCTGGGCCGCCGACGCCGCGTCCACCCTGCAGCTCAACGCGTTCGCCGGGGTCCTCTCCGTCGTCGCGCTGCTGGTGCTCACCGCGGCCCTCGCGAACCTCGTCCGGCAGGCCGTGCCGAACTCGGTGCTCGGCGGGATCACGCTGCTCGGTGGCGGTCTGCTGGCCGCGATCAACACGCTCGTCACCGGGTTCACCCTGCTCTGGGTGCTGCCCGACCTGGCCACGCTCGACGACGCCACGGTGCAGACCTGGTACGCCACCGCCCACGTCGGGCAGATGCTGGGCGAGGTCGCCGTGGTGGCCCAGTCGCTGCTCATGGGTGCGTTCTCGCTGGCCGCCCTTCGCGGGCGGATCGTGGCCCGCTGGCTGTGCTGGCTCGGCATCGTCCTCGCCGTCACCGGTCTCAGCAGCGTGGCCGGGGTGGTCGTGCCGTCGCCGGTCTTCCAGACCACCTGGCTGGTCGGGCTCTACGGCTGGGTGCTGTGGCCGCTGCTCGCGTCGATCACGTTCGCGGTGCGGCTGCGGCGCCGCTGAGGCGCTGACGCCCGGGCGGCACGGCCGCGCGGGAGACGCCGGACGGGCCGCCAGGGAGGCGGCCCGTCAGCCGTGTGCGCGAACGGAGTCTCAGGCGCCGAAGCCGACCCGGTGGCCGTTGGCGGCGTCCAGGCCCCGGATGGCCAGAGCGGCGTCCAGCGCGGCGACGGTGGCCGCCCAGCCCTTGTCCTCCGCGGAGCCGGGCAGCCCGGCCCGGTCCCGGGCCTGCTCGATGGTCTCCACAGTGAGCACCCCGTGGGCCACCGGCTTGCCCTCGTCCAGCGCCACCCGGGTCAGTCCCTCGGTGACCGACTGGCAGACGTAGTCGAAGTGCGCGGTCGCACCCCGCACCACCACGCCGAGGGCGACCACGACGTCGTACCGGCGGGCCATCGCCTGGGCCACCACGGGCAGCTCGACCGAGCCGGCCACCCGGGCCACCACGGACCGCGCGCCGCACGCCTCGGCGGCGGCCACCGCCCGGTCGACCATGTGGTCGGTGAGGTCGCCGTGCCAGCGCGCGGCCACGATGCCGACGGTCAGCCCGCCGGCGTCCACCGCGGCCACGCCCGGTTCGCCGAATCCCGCCATGTCTACGCTCCGATCTCGTCGCCGGCCACCGGGCGGCCCATCGGCGCCTCGGTCACCTCGTCCAGCCCCTCCAGGAGGTGGCCCATCCGGTCCCGCTTGGTGCGCAGGTAGCGCACGTTCTCCGGGTTGGACCGCACGGGCAGCCCCTCCCGGCCGCTCACCGTGAGGCCGTACCCCTCCAGGCCGGCCCGCTTGGCGGGGTTGTTGGTCAGCAGCCGCATCGAGCGGACGCCGAGGTCGTAGAGGATCTGCGCGCCGGTGCCGTAGTCCCGCGCGTCGGCGGGCAGCCCCAGGTCGAGGTTCGCGTCCACGGTGTCCCGGCCCTGGTCCTGGAGCTGGTACGCCTGGAGCTTGTGCAGCAGGCCGATGCCGCGCCCCTCGTGCCCGCGCATGTAGAGCACCACGCCCCGCCCCTCCTGGGCCACCCGGGCCAGCGCGGCCTGCAACTGGGGGCCGCAGTCGCAGCGCAGCGAGCCGAAGACGTCCCCGGTGAGGCACTCGGAGTGCACCCGCACCAGCACGTCCCGCCCGTCGCCCAGGTCACCCATGACCAGCGCCACGTGCTCGGCGGGGTCGTGCTCGGCGCGGTAGCCGAGCGCCCGGAACACCCCGTACGGGGTCGGCATCCGCGCCTCGGCGACCTGCTCGACCTGCTTCTCGGCGCGCCGCCGATGCGCGATCAGGTCCGCGATGGTGATCAGGGTCAGCCCGTGCTCGGCGCAGAACTTCTCCAGGTCGGGCAGGCGCATCATGGTGCCGTCGTCGTTGACCAGCTCGCAGAGCACCCCGGCCGGGCGCAACCCGGCCAGCCGGGTCAGGTCCACGGCCGCCTCGGTGTGCCCGGGGCGGCGCAGCACCCCGCCCTCGCGGGCGCGCAGCGGCACCACGTGCCCGGGGCGGGCCAGGTCGGTCGGGTCGGTCGACGCGGCGGCGAGCAGGCGGATGGTGTGCGACCGGTCGGCCGCGGAGATGCCGGTGCTGACCCCCTCCCGCGCGTCCACGGTCACCGTGTAGGCGGTGCCCCGCCGGTCCTGGTTGGTGTGGTGCATGGGCGGCAGGTCCAGCCGGTCGCACTCACTCTCGGTGAGCGGCACGCAGATGTAGCCGGACGTGTAGCGGACCATGAACGCGACCAGCTCCGGGGTTGCCAGCTCGGCCGCGAAGATCAGGTCGCCCTCGTTCTCCCGGTCCTCGTCGTCGACCACGACGACGGGCCGGCCGGCGGCGATGTCCGCCACCGCCTGCTCGATGCTCCCAAAGGCACTCATGCCGGCACTCCGCTTCGCTCCGTGCCCCCATGAGGCACCAATGCACTGAACCTGCTGATTCGCTCGCTTCGCTCGCTCATGCCACGGCCTCCGAGTACGTCGGCGGGATCGGGGTGCGGGCGGGCGGGGTCGCGCGGGAGGTGCGCCACCAGGCGTACAGGCCGGCGGCGCAGAACCCGCCGTAGATCAGGTACATGGCGGCCGACGGGTAGAAGCCGCCCTGGAGCAGCAGGGGCACGCCGACCGCGTCGACGGCGATCCAGATCAGCCAGAACTCCACCCAGCCGCGGGCCATGCCGTAGGTGGCCAGCAGGCTGCCCACCAGGATCCAGGCGTCCGGCAGCGGCCCCCAGGAGCCGAGCGCGGCCAGCACCGGGTAGGCGGCCGCGGTGCCGACCGCCGCAGCGGCGAGCAGGCCCAGCCGTTCCCGCCAGGTGGCCCAGCGCGGGACGACCGCCGGCTGCTCCCCGCCGCCGGAGCGGCGGTTGCGCGACCAGCGCCACCAGCCGTAGACGCTGACCGCGAAGAAGAAGACCTGCCGGCCGGCCTGGCCGTAGAGGTCGTGCGCCTGGGGGGTGGCGAACACCCCGCCGAGGAAGACGGTGAACAGCAGCGCGTTGCCGATCATGCCGACCGGCCAGGCCCAGACCACGCGGCGCAGCCCGAGCAGCGCCGAGGCGAGGCCGAAGACGTTGCCGACGATCTCGCGGACCAGCACCGGCGAGCCGGCCACGTGCACCTGGGCGTCGAGCAGCCAGCCGAGCGGGCCCGTCACCGGTCGCCTCCGGCCACGCGGTCGCCGAGCAGCCGCTCGACGTACTTGGCCAGCACGTCCACCTCGAGGTTGACCGGGTCGCCGACGCCCTTGGCGCCGAGGGTGGTGAGCTTGAGGGTGGTGGGGATCAGCCCGACCGAGAACCAGTCGTCGCCGGCCTCCGCGACGGTCAGCGAGATGCCGTCGACGGTGATCGAGCCCTTCTCCACCACGTATCGGGACAGCCCGGCGGGCAGCCGGAACCGGACCGTCTCCCACTGGGCGGCGGGCTCCCGGGACAGCACCTCGCCGACCCCGTCGACGTGCCCCTGCACCAGGTGGCCGCCGAGGCGGCTGTTCAGCGCGGCCGCCCGCTCCAGGTTGACCGGGTCGCCGGGGCGCAGCGCCCCGAGCGCGGTGCGGCGCAGCGTCTCCCCCATCACGTCGGCGGTGAAGATCCCGCCCTCGACGTCGACCACGGTGAGACAGACCCCGTTGACCGCGATGGAGTCGCCGTGCCGGGCGTCCGAGGTGACCAGCGGGCCGCGGACCGCGACCAGCGCCGAGTCACCCCCGGTCTCCGTGGTCCGGACGATCTCGCCCAGTTCCTCGACGATGCCGGTGAACATGTCAGGCCTCCCTCTTCCGGGGCAGCGCGGTGATCCGCAGGTCGGGACCGACCTGCGTAACGTCGGTGAGCTCCAGGTCGATGGCGTCGGCGATGGTGGTCACGCCGGCGTTCAGCAGCGCGGTCGGGCCGGCGCCGAGCAGCTTCGGCGCGACGTACCCGACGATCTTGTCGACCAGGCCGGCGGCGAGGAACGCGCCGGCCAGGGTGGGGCCACCCTCCAGCAGCGCGGCCCGCACGCCGCGGTGGTGCAGCTCCGCGAGCAGGGCCGAAAGGTCGACCCGGCCGTCCGGGCCGGCGCCGACCTCCGCGGCGGTCGCCACCCAGGTCCGGGCGGCGCCGTCGCGGACCCGGGCCTCGGCCGGGGTACGCCCCGAGCTGTCCACCACCACCCGGAGCGGCTGCCGGATGGCCAGGGTGCCGTCGCGCAGGTTGCGGGCCGTGAGCCGGGGATCGTCGGCGAGCACGGTGCCCACCCCGGCGATCACCGCGTCGACGGTGCCGCGCAGCGCGTGCACGTCGATCCGGGCCGCCTCGGAGGTGATCCACATGCTGGTGCCGTCGGCCGCCGCGGACCGCCCGTCGAGGGTGGCGGCGTACTTCCAGATCAGGTACGGCCAGCCGCGGCGCATCGAGGTGAGCCAGGCGACGTTGCCGGCCTCGGCCTCCTCGGCGCGTACCCCCGTGTCGACCTGGACGCCGGCGGCGCGCAGGGTGGCGGCGCCGCCGGAGGCGACCGGGTTGGGATCCGGGACGGCGACCACCACGCGGGCCACGCCGGCCGCGATGAGCGCGTGGCTGCAGGGGCCGGTGCGGCCCGTGTGGTCGCAGGGTTCCAGGGTGACCACGGCGGTGCCGCCGCGGGCCCGCGTGCCGGCCTGGGCCAGCGCGACGATCTCGGCGTGCGGACCGCCCGCGTACGCGTGGAAGCCCTCGCCGACGACCTCGCCGTCGGCGTCCAGCAGGACGCAGCCGACCACGGGGTTGGGGCTGGTGGCGCCGAGGCCGCGGGCGGCCAGCGCGATCGCGCGACGCATCGCCTCGTCCACGGAGACGCTCGCCATCGCCCTGTCCTGCCCTCTCGCTCGCCGGTCGCGCGCGGGCGGGTCACGGGAGCGGGGCGGCACGGGGTGCCGCGGACACGCGGCGGCGGAGATCCGGGGACGGCACAGCCGACCCCGGGGAGCCCACGCGGCGGCTGAGGGTGCTCAGCGCCCGGCAGGGCCCTCCCCGTCCCGCGCGCTGTCTCCCATCCGGACTGTCTGGGGGCGGACGAGCCGCACCCCAACCGTCGGCCCCGGATTCTCACCAGGTCCACCGTCCGGCCGAAGCCGTCCGGGTCGCGGGCTTACCACGGTCGGACCGTGGATCACCGCCGGTTCGGAATTTCACCGAGCCCCGCCAGCGCGTGGTGGGTACACGGGAAGTCTTACACGCCGGGTGGGGGCTCACGCCACAGAGGCGAGCTACCTCACAGGGAACTGAGCACGATCACGTAACTCCGCGGCGGCGGTCCACCGCCACGTACGAGCCGGGTTGGCTCTTGGCGACCGTCTTCATCTCGGAGGCGACGGCGATCGCCTCCAGCGGATCGGTGAACCGCTTGCCGGAATCGGACAGGGAGACACCGATGGAGAGGGTGACCAGGGCGGCCCGCCGGATGTTGCCCCGCCGGTCCTTCAGCTCGACGAAGCCGCGCTCCCGGTCGGTCGGGTCGTAGAGGGCGTCGGCGGCCTTCTCGAAGTCGACGACGGCCCGGCTGGTCAGCGGCCGCACCTGGGACGGGGTGCAGACGATGACGAAGTCGTCGCCGCCCACGTGGCCGAGGAAGGCCGGCGGCAGGCCGATCGAGACCACCGCCCGGTGCAGGCTGCGGGCCAGCGCGGAGATGAACTCGTCGCCGCGGACGAAGCCGTACCGGTCGTTGACGCTCTTGAACCGGTCGATGTCGATGTAGCCGACGGCGTAGTCGACGCCGCTGCGCACCCGGTCGCTGATCTCCCGCCGGATCCGGCTGTTGCCGGGCAGCCCGGTCAGCGGCGAGACCTCCCGGAACTCCTTGTTGCGGCGCAGCGTGGAGCTGACCCGGGCGACCAGCTCGGCGGTGTCGAAGGGCTTGACCAGGTAGTCGTCGGCGCCCGCACTGAGGCCGTTGACCTTGTCGGAGGTCATCCCCTTGGCGGTCAGCATGATCACCGGCAGGGCGGAGGTCATCGGGTCGGCGCGCAGCCGGCGGGTCAGTTCCAGGCCGTCGATCCGGGGCATCATGAGGTCGACCACGGCCAGGTCCGGCCGGTGCCGCTCGATGACCTCCAGGGCCTCCTGGCCGTCGCCGGCGTGCAGCACCTCGAACCCGTGCAGCCGCAGGTTGAACTCGACGAAGCGGGCGATGTCCTCGTCGTCGTCGACGACCAGGATCACGTCGGGTCGGTCGCCGGCCGGGTCCATGTCAGGCCCCGGTCGTCGCGCGTTCCGCCAGGCCGCGCAGCCGGCGGACCGCCTCGGCCGGATCGTCGGCGCCGTAGACCGCGGTGCCGGCGACGAAGGCGTCGGCGCCCGCCGCGGCGGCCTGCTCGATGGTGTCCGCGGCGATCCCGCCGTCGACCTCGATGCGCAGCTCCAGGTGGCCGCTCGCGACGTGCCGCCGGGCGGTGCGCACCTTGTCCAGGAGCTGCGGGATGAACCGCTGGCCGCCGAAGCCGGCCTTGATCGTCATGATCAGCAGCGTGTCGAAGCTCGGCAGCAGGTCCAGGTACGGCTCGATCGGGGTGTCCCGGTCGATCGCCAGCCCCGCCTTCGCACCGGCCGAGCGCAGGTCCTTGGCCAGCGCCACCGGGTCGTCGCACGCCTCGGCGTGGAACGTCACGTTGTACGCCCCGGCGTCGGCGTACCCGGGCGCCCAGCGGCGCGGGTCCTCGATCATGAGGTGCACGTCGAAGGGGAGCTGGGTCGCCGCACGCAGGCTCTGCACCACCGGCAGCCCGATGGTCAGGTTGGGTACGAAGTGGTTGTCCATGACGTCCACGTGCAACCAGTCCGCGGCGTGCTCGACGGCGCGGACCTCGTCGGCGAGGCGGGCGAAGTCGGCGGCCAGGATGCTGGGCGCGACGATCAGCGGCGGTACGGTCACCGGGCCAGTGTACGAAGACGGTCACCGGGCGTCCGCAGCGCGGCACCGCCAGGAACCCGCTGCGACCCGGCCGTGACCCTCGGTGCAGAATCCGGCGGCCCGCGGCGGAAAGTCGGCACGAATAGGCACCCGCGACTGGCCGATCGCTCGAAACAGGACGAAACTCCTACAGGGACTGTCACGTATGCTGCACGCCCGGCCCCGGGGAACACGCACGGGCCGCGGGCGACCGGCTGTCATCTCCCGGGAAGGGCGGACGATGCGACGGTGGCTCCTGGCGCTCGCGCTGGCCGGCACGGCGACGGTGGCCCTGACCGGCTGCGTCCCACCGCACCGGGCCGACGGGGACCTCACCGACGACTGGGCCGCGCTGCCGGCGCCGCGCCTGTTCGTGCCCGCCACGGACGCCTGCCTGCCCCGGCTCACCCCCGTGGTGCAGGCCGCGACCTACGAGACGGTGAACTGCGGGGGCAGCCACCTGGCCGAGGCCGTGCACGTCGGCACCTTCGCCGGGCCGGCGGCGCAGGGCGCACGGCCGGAGCCGGGCTCGCCCGCGCTGCGTACCGCCCGCGCCGAGTGCGACCAGCGGGCGCGGGAGGTGATCGGCGGGGACTGGCACTCCGCCCGGCTCACCCTGAACATCGCGCTTCCCCCGGTGACCGCCTGGGCGGCCGGCGCCCGCTGGTTCCGCTGCGACCTGGCCGAGACCGACAGCATCGACAACACCCGGCCGGTCAACCGGGTGGGCAGCCTGCGCGGCGCCATGGTGGGCGACAGCCCCCTGGTGCACCGCTGCTTCGACCCGAAGCTGATCGGCGAGAACCTGAACTACATGGCCCCGGTGCTGTGCACCGAGCCGCACCGCGCCGAGTTCGTCGGCGTCTTCGAGGAACGGGACATGAGCTGGGCGGAGTTCGGCAGGGCCGCCCCGCAGGTGCATCGCCGCTGCATGGCGCTGATCGCCGCCTTCGCCGCGGTGCCGAACAACGCCGACCTGCCGTACCGGGCCGGTTCGATCTTCTACCCGCCGTCCCAGCGGGAGTGGGAGGAGGGCGACCGGGGGGTGCGCTGTTTCCTGTGGAGCGACGACCGGAAGCTGACCCGGTCGGTACGCGGGGCCGGCCCGGAGGGACTACCCGTCGGCTGAGCCCTGGTGCCGTATGCTGCACCGCCGAGGCGTACCCGGCGCTCCGCGCCGGTCGTGCGGCCACGGACGACGGGGAGGTCGGTCGCGATGCGGCGATGGTGGGCGGCGGTCGCCGTGGGTGTCACGGCCGCGCTGGCGCTCGGCGGCTGCGGCGCGCCGGCCGGGGTCGACCGAGACCTGACCGACGACTGGCCCGCCTTCGGCGCCCCGGTGGCCTTCGTGCCCCCGGCCGGCGCATGCCACCCCACCGTCCAGGACGTCGGCTACCTCAGTGGCTGGAATCCGGTCGACTGCGCCACCACGCACCGCGCCGAGACGCTGCACGTGGGCACCCTGACCGGCCCGGACGCCGGGCGCGGCGCTCCCCCGCGGGCCGGGTCGGCCGGCATCAGGGCCGCGCACACCGAGTGCGCCGCGCAGGTCGACAAGGCGGTCGGCGCCGATTGGCGCTCGGGGCGGCTGCGGCTGTCGGTGGTCTTCCCGTCGGCGCAGGCGTGGACGGGCGGGGCGCGCTGGTTCCGCTGCGACGTCTCGGAGGTGGCCAGCGTGGACGACGGCAGCGTCATCGCGCGTCGCGGCAGCCTGCGCGACGCGCTGAAGGCCGGCTCGCCGCTGGCGCTGGGCTGCTTCGACCCGAAGCTCCGCAAGGACGACGTGGAGGAGATGAAGCCGGTCGCCTGCACGGCCAAGCACCACGCCGAGTTCGTGGGGGTCTACCACTTCCCCGAGGTCAGCTACGCCGAGTTCAAGCGCACCCCGCTGCGGGCCCACAAGGGCTGCCGCGGGCTGGTCGCGAAGTACGTCAAGGTGCCGAACAACGGCGACCTGGTCTACCGGGCCGGCACGATCATCTACCACCCGTACGAGGAGGAGTGGCAGGACGGCGACCGCGGCGTGCAGTGCTTCCTCTGGGTGTCGGACCGGACGCTGACCCGCTCGCTCAAGGGCGGCGGCACCAAGGCCCTGCCGATCGACTGAGCGGGAGCGGGGCGGGCCGCCCGGCCCACCCCGCCCGGGTCGCTCAGCCGACCTGGAGCGTCACGTCGTCGAGGACGAAGCTGGTCTGGAGCGAGGCGTCCTCCACCCCGGTCCACTTCAGCGTCACGGTCTGCCCGGCGTACGCGGCCAGGTTGAAGCTGCGCTGCGCGTAGCCGCTCGCCGCGTTGAGGTTCGAGTACGTCGCCAGGGTGGTCGAGCCGACCTGCACGGTCAGCTTGTCGTACGCGGTGCTCGTGGTGGTCTCGGCCGTGTCGATGTGCAGCCAGAACGACAGGGTGTAGCTGGCGCACCCGGCCGGGATGGTCACCGACTGCGACAGCGTGTCGGTGTGCGTGCTGCCGTAGCCGTCGAGCCACGCCTTGTAGGAGCCCGTGCGGGCCGCCTGGCTCGACGAGTTCGTGATGACGCCGGAGCTGGCCGTCCACGGCGTGCTGCCGGACTCGAAGCTGCTGTTGCCGATGAGCTGGCCGCCGGCGCAACCGCCGATGCCGGTCACCGTGAGGGTGTAGGCGGCGCTGCGGGTGACCGAGCCGGTGCCGGTGACCGTGATGGTGAAGGTGCCGGTGGTCGCGGTCGCGGAGGCGCTGACGGTCATGGTGGCCGAGCCGCCCGAGGTGACCGAGGACGGGCTGAAGCTCACCGTGACCCCGCTCGGGGCGCCCGTGGCCGACAGGTTCACCGTCTGGGCGGTGCCGCTGGTGGTGGCGGTGCTGACGGTGGCGGTGGTGGAGCCGCCCGGGGCGACGCTGCCGGAGGTGGGGCTCACCGCCACGGAGAAGTCGTTGGTCGGGGTGCCGCCGCCGACCGCGAGCTGCCAGATCGCGTACGCCACGCCGTCGGCGCTGCGGTTGAGCACCGTCGCGCTGACATTGCTGGTGGTGTCGCAGGAGCGGTGATAGCAGGAGTCGTACGCGGTGTTGGCGGTGCCGCCCCACTTGGCGGCCTGGGCCGTGGTCTTGCGGGCGCTGGCGCCGGCCGCGTAGCCGGAGGTGGGGATGCCGGCCTGCTGGAACGGGTAGTCGTCGGAACGGCCCTGGCCCTCGACGTTCTCCTCCGGCTGGAGGTTCAGCGAATCCCAGTACGCCTTCAGGGGTGCCGCCGTCGTGGAGGTGAGGCGGTTGATGAAGTAGCCGCCGTTGGTCGAGCCGACCATGTCGAAGTTGTAGTAGCCCTTGAGGTAGCCCTTCTGGGTGGCGGTGAGGGAGTTGACGTAGAACTCCGAGCCGTTGAGGCCCTGCTCCTCGTCGGTCCACCAGGCGAACCGGACCCGCTTGGTCATGCTCGGGTTCTGCTGCGCGAGCACGAGCGCGTTCTCCAGGAGGGTGGCCGAGCCGGAGCCGTTGTCGTTGATGCCCGGGCCGGCGGAGACGCTGTCCAGGTGCGCGCCGAACATGACCACCTGGTCGGCCGGGCCCTGCGGCCACTCGGCGATCAGGTTGTTCGACCGGTAGGTGCAGGTCGTGCAGACCTGCTCGGAAACCGTGTAGCCGGCGGCCTGGAGCTTGGCCTTCACGTAGCTGACGGAGGCGGTGTGGCCCGCCGAGCCGGCCCGCCGGTTGCCGCCGTTGCTGGTGGCGATGCTGTTGAGCTGGGTGAGATGGGCCTGGACGTTGGTCACCGAGATGTCCGGCGCGGCGGCGGCGAGCGCGGGGGCGGCGCTCACCGGCGCGGGGGCGGCGGAGGCGGCCGTGGTGGTGAGGGTCGCCGTCACGGCGGCGAAGAGGGCGAGCGCGAGGCCCGCGGTCGGCGTTCTGCGTCTCATGGAGACTCCTCGTGGGGGTCGGCGGGGACGTGCTGGCGGGGTGGCGCGACCCGTGGGCCCCGGTGGAGGCCCCGGCGTCGGCGGACCGGTGATCGGAACAGTTACATGTATCAATGTAAGAGTCAACGGGGATGTCACATGACACAAAGCGGGACCGGCGTCGCCGGTCCCGCTTTTGTATTCACCTGTGGACATTCGACCCGTCGGCCGGGTCCGCGCTCAGCCCTTGCGCAGCACCGCCAGGAACATCGCGTCCGTGCCGTGCCGCTGCGGCCACAGCTGGACCGTGGGGCCGTCCCCCAGCCCGGGCATGCCGGCCGGCAGCAGCGGGCGGGCGTCGACGAAGTCGACCGGGAAGCCGCACCGGCGCGACGCCTCGGTGACCGTCACGTGCGTCTCCACCGTGTGCGGCGAGCAGGTCACGTACGCGACCAGGCCGCCCGGCCGGACCGCCCGCAGCGCGGCGCTGAGCAGTTCCCGCTGCAACCGGGTCAGCGGCGGCAGGTCCGACGGCTGGCGGCGCCAGCGCGACTCGGGCCGCCGGCGCAGCGAGCCGAGGCCGGTGCAGGGCGCGTCGACCAGCACCCGGTCGAAGTGGCCCTCCGGCAGCTTCGGATCGGCCCCGACCGTGCGCCCGTCGGTGTTCACCACGGCGACCGGCAGGCCCCGGGTGGCCTGGGCGACCAGCCGGGCCCGGTGCTCGGCGACCTCGACCGCGGTGAGCCGGGCGCCGCGCTCCGCCGCCAGGGCGCCGAGCAGGCCCGCCTTGCCGCCGGGACCGGCGCACAGGTCGAGCCAGCGGCCGTCGGGGCCCTCCAGCGGCGCCACCGCGAGGGCGTTCGCCACCAGCTGGGAGCCCTCGTCCTGGACGTGCGCGCGCCCCTCGGTCACCGCAGCCAGCTCACCCGGCGCGCCGCCGGACAGGTAGACGGCGTAGGGCGAGAAGGCGCCGGGCGCCCCGCCGACCTCGTCGGCCAGCGCCACCGGGTCGGCCAGCCCCGGCCGGGCGCACAGGTGCACCGGCGGGCGCTCGTTGTCCTCGATGAGCAGGCGGGCGGTCTCGCGCAGGTCGCCGCCGAGCGCCTCGGCGAAGGCCCGGACGATCCACTGCGGATGGCTGTACGCCAGCGCCAGGTGACCGATCGGGTCGGTCTCCTCGGACGGGGCGAGCTTGGCCACCCAGCCGTCGGTGTCCCGGCCGGCCACCTCGCGGAGCACCGCGTTGGCGAACCCGGTGGCGCCGGGCCCGACGGTCCGGACCAGGTCCACCGTGGACGACACCGCGGCGTGCGCCGGCACCCGGGTGTGCAGGAGCTGGTAGGCCCCGAGCCGCAGCGCGTCCCGCACGGGCGGGTCGATCCGCTGCACGTCCCGGCCGGCCGCGTCGGTGATGATCGCGTCCAGGGTGCCGGTGTGGCGCAGCGTGCCGTAGGTCAGCTCGGTGGCGAAGGCGGCGTCCCGGCCGGTCAGCCCCTCGTCGCGGAGCATCGCCGGCAGCACCAGATTGGCGTACGCGTCGTCCCGGTGCACCGCCGCGATCGCCTGGTAGGCGACGTGCCGGGGCAGGTCCACGGCCGGCCGGACCGGTCGCCGGCCGCCACCGCGCCGGTCGGCGCCGAAGCGCCCCTCGCGCGGCGGCCCGTCGCCCCGGCGCCCCGGGCGCTCGCCGCGCTCCGGCCGGCCCCGGTCCGCGAAGCGCTCGCCGCCGCGCCCGGCGTCGCCGGAACGGCCGCCGCGCGGGCCCTCGGAGAAACGCCCGGGCTCGGACGGCCCCGTCACGCGAGCACCTCGCCGGCGGTGACCCGGGCGCCGCGCGCCCAGTCGCCGGCCGACATGGCCTTCTTGCCGGCCGCACGCACCTCGCCGAGCAGCACCGGGACGGTGCCCGTGCCGGCCAGCACCCGGGACTTCTCCACCAGCAGCTCGCCGGGCTTCAGCTCCGGGCCGTTGGCCACCGCGGTGACCGGGCCGAGCTTGACCCGGTCGCCCCGGAAGGTCGTCCACGGACCGGGCGCCGGCGTGCAGGCGCGGATGCGCCGGTCCACCGCGAAGGCCGGGTCGCCCCAGCGGACGCGGGCGTCCTCGACGGTGAGCTTGGGCGCGAGGGAGACCCCGTCGGCCGGCTGCGGCTCGGCCCGGGCGGTGCCGGCCGCCAGCGCGTCGAGCACGGCCACCAGCAGCCCGGCGCCCGAGTGGGCGAGCCGCTCCAGCAGGTCGCCGGAGGTGTCGGCGGGCCGCACCTCGTCCGTCACGGTGCCGTAGACCGGGCCGGTGTCCAATCCTTCCTCCAACTGGAAGACGCTGGCCCCGGTCAGCTCGTCGCCGTGCAGCACGGCGTGCTGCACCGGCGCCGCCCCGCGCCAGGCGGGCAGCAGCGAGAAGTGCAGGTTGATCCAGCCCAGCCGGGGGATCTCCAGCGCCGACGGCGGCACCAGCGCGCCGTACGCGACCACCGGCACGCAGTCCGGCGCCAGCTCGCGCAGCCGGTCGAGGAACTCGGGCTCGCGCGGCCGCGCCGGGGTGAGCACCTCGACGCCGTGCGCGTCGGCCCAGGCGCCGACCGGGGAGCGGGCCAGTCCTCTCCCCCGGCCGGCGGGGGCGTCGGGACGGGTGACCACGGCGAGCAGCTCGTGACCGGAGGCGGCGACGGCGTCCAGGGCGGGCACGGCGACAGCGGGCGTGCCGGCGAAGACCAGGCGCATCCGGGTCACCGCCCCAGGCCGAACGGGTTGCCGGCGGCGTGCGGGCTGAGCCTGACGGTCGGCGGGGCGGCCTCGTCGTACCACTCGGCCTGGCGGATCGCCTTCATGGCCTCCTTGCGGCCGGCCGGGTCGAGCCGATCGACGAAGAGCACACCGTCGAGGTGGTCGGTCTCGTGCTGCACGCAGCGGGCCATCAGCCCGGTGCCGACGATCTGCAGCGGGTCGCCGTAGCCGTTGAAGCCCTTGGCGATGACGTTCTGCCGGCGCTTGGTGTCGAAGTAGAGCCCCGGGATGGACAGGCAGCCCTCCGGGCCGTCCTGCTCCTCGGCGTCGGGGAACTCCAGCACCGGGTTGACCAGGTGCCCGAGAACGTCGTCGACGTCGAAGGTGAACACCCGCAGGCCCACCCCGAGCTGCGGCGCGGCCAGGCCGGCACCGCTCTGCTCGCGCATCGTGTCGGTCAGGTCGGCGATGAGCTTGCGCAGCTCGGCGTCGAAGTCGACGACCGGGTCGGCCGGCGTGCGCAGCACCGGATCGCCGAACAGACGGATGGGCTGGACGGTCACGCGGAGTGGCTCCTTGTCTGGGACGGGTGGTGCCGTACCAGTCTACGGAGTCGATCCGGTCGCCCCGGCCGGCGTACCGCGATCGGTGATCGGGGACGCCTCGTCACCGACGGTGACCGGCAGGGTGGCGTACCCGCGCAGGGTGAGCCGGATCCGCCGCTCCCCCGGCCCGGCCGGGGCGAGGCCGGGCAGCCGGCGCAGCAGCAGCGGGAACGCCACCTGCGCCTCCAGCCGGGCCAGGCCGGCGCCGAGGCAGTAGTGCGGGCCGGCGCCGAAGGACAGCGGGTGCACCTGCGGGCGCCACGGGTCGAACCGCTCCGGCTCCGGGTACCGGCGGGGGTCCCGGTTGGCGGCGCCGAGCAGCACGATGAGCCAGCTCCCGGCGGGCAGGTCGACCCCGCCGAAGCGGGTCGGTTCGGTGCTCATCCGGGAGGTGAGCTGCACCGGCGAGTCGTAGCGCAGCAACTCCTCGACATAGCCGGGGGCGAACTCGGGGTGCTCCCGCAGGGCCGCCGCCGCGGCCGGGTGGTCGAGCAGCACCACGAGGCCGTTGCCGAGCAGGTTGGTGGTGGTCTCGAAGCCGGCCACCAGCAGGACGACCAGGTTCGACAGCAGCTCGTCCCCGGAGAGCCGGTCGCCATCGGCGTCGTGCGCCTGCACGAGGGCGGTGGTGAGGTCGTCGGCCGGAGCGCGGCGCCGGGCCGCGACCAGCTCGGTGAAGTAGTCGCGCAGCTCGGTGGCGCCCCGGTCGGCCAGGGCCAGCTCGTCCGGGCTGATCTCCGGCTCCAGCACCCCGGTGAGGTCGGTGGCCCAGCGCCGGAACAATGGCCGGTCCGCCGCGGGCACGCCGAGCAGCGCGCAGATCACCGCCACCGGCAGGGGGTACGCGAACTCGGCCATGAAGTCGACCGGCTCCCCCGCCGCGGCGCGGGCCAGCATCCGGTCGACCAGCTCGTCGGCCTGCGCCTCCACCACGTCCCGCATGGCGGCGATCCGGCGCGGGGTGAAGGCGCCGGCGGCCAGGCGGCGCATCCGGCTGTGGTCGGGCGGGTTGGTGCGCAGCATCGAGCGGGAGATCGAGGCGACGGCGGGGCTCTCCCGCCAGCCGGGGAGGAACTGGTCGCGCAGGTCGTCGTCCATCACCCCGAACCGGGCGTCGCGCAGGATCGCGTCGGCCTCCGGGTAGCCGGTGACCAGGTGGAACGCCGGCCCCGCCTGGACCACCGGGCCGTGGCCGCGCAGCCGCTCGTAGGTCGGGTAGGGGTTCACCCGCCCCTGGGGGGACAGCAGCAGGGCGAGGGCGTCGGCAGGGTCCACGGTCGGCCTCCCCAGGCGTCGGAAGCCTCCATCATGCTCCCGCCGGCCCCGCCCCGGCGATCCCCTGGCCCGTCGGGGCGCCCGGTCAGGCGCCGGTGCCCGGTTCCCCGGCCAGCACCGCGTCCCCGCCGAGCAGGGCGTGCTCAGGCAGCGGCAGCGCGAGGCCGTGCGCGGCCTCCCAGTCGTGGATCAGGCTGGGCCGGGCCTGGGCGGCGAAGAAGTCGACCGCGCTCAGCCCGCCGACCACCGGCTCCTCGACCTCGGCGACCAGCCGGGCGGCGACCAGTGGGAAGCCGCTCTGGAGGGCCGCGCTGAGCCGGCGGTGACCGTCGACCACGAAGAAGTACTCGCCCGTGTAGCCGATGGTCAGCGGCTCCAGGGCCTCGTCGCCGGCCCCGGCCACCTCGCCCACGAACTCCGAGTCCCACAGACCACGCAGGGTGGCGATGTCCTCGGTCGGGTAGACCCGGGCCGGGTCGAGCAGCAGCAGGGGCTGGCCGTCGCGCAGCACGTCCGCGCCGAGCCGCCCCTCGTAGACGTCGATGACGTGCTGGATCACCTGCTCGGGGGTGGCCCGGGTGGTGTCGCAGATCAGGTCGTAGTTGCGCAGCCGGGCCTTGTCGACGCCGTAGCGCACGATGAACCGGCCCCGCTCGCTCTCGCTGCGCTCGCGGAGCTTGGCCTCGGCCTCCTCCAGCGAGGTGTAGCTCTCCGCCGGGCCGGAGGGGCGGGCCAGCACCCGCCGGGCCGCCTCGGCCGGCTCGGTGATCATGTGGACCTTGAGCGCGTCGGTGAAGAAGTGCCAGGCCAGCCGGGAGTCCATCACCAGGCTCTCGCCGGAGGCGGCGATGTCCCGCTGGAGCTGGTCGACGTAGCCGTCGACGGCCTGGTCCAGCTCGGCGTGCAGATTGAGCTGGAGGGCGGTCATCTGCCGCTCCTGCGCCATCTGGCGGTAGAGGTCGCCGACGCTGACCCGGCGCAGCCCCAGCCGCTTGGCGATCTCGACGGAAACGGTGCTCTTGCCGCTGCCGAGGTCACCGTTGAAGACGATCGACTGACGAACGGTCACGACTGGTCCACCCCTGATCACCGGCTGATTGACATCATCGAATCCGCGTCGGCTCGACGCACTCCCGCTTCGCCGCGCCGCGCCCGGGAGCCGTCGTGCGCCTGGGCATGACGGGCGATGCTATCACGCGTTCTCTACCCATTTGCCGCACGAGGTGTGCGGCAAACCCCAGCTCACGACCGTACGCGACGGTCCGGGTGCGGCACGTCACGGGCGGCGGGCGGGCTCAGAACAGGCTGAGCGGGTCGATCTGGAGCCGCACCGGGTCGGCCGCCTTGCGGGCGCTGCGCTGCCCGGCGGCCGCGTGCAGCGCCCCGGCCAGGGCGGCGGCGCGGGCCCGGGGCACCCGGACCAGCATCCGCTCCCGCCCCTCGTCGGCGGGCACCGGCCCGAGCACCTCGGCCCCGTCCGGCAGCCGGGTGCCGGCCAGCAGGTCCGCCACCGCGTCGGCCACGCCGGTGACGCTGGCCATCCGCACCGCCGGCGGGAAACCCAGCTCGCGCCGCTCGGCCAGCTCCCGGGTGGCGAACCAGGCGGAGTCCCAGCGCAGCAGCGCCTGCACCGGCGCCAGGGCGCCGTCGGCGACCACCACGACCCGGCCGCCGGCCGACCCGGGCCGGGCCAGCGCGGCGGCGGCCAGCCAGCGACGCAGCGCCTCCTCGCCGGCCCGCAGGTCGGCCCGGGTGAGCAGGGCCCACGAGTCGAGCAGCAGCACCGCCCCGTAGCCGCCCTCGGCGACCGGTTCCGCGCCGGGGGTGGCGATCACCAGGCCGGCGCCGCCCGGCACGCCGGCGAGCACCTCCTCCCGCCCGGACGTGCGCACCGGCACCCCGGGAAACGCGCGGCCCAGCTCCTCGGCGGTCCGCCGGGCGCCGGTGACCGACGCTCGCAGCCGCCGCCCGCCGCACTCCGGACAGGCGTACGCGGCGGCGACCCGGCCGCACCAGCGGCAGGCGGGCACCCCCTCGGCAGACGGCAGGCCCAGCGGCCCGGCGCAGTGCGGGCAGCGGGCCGGGGCCCGGCAGTCGGCGCAGGCCACCGAGGGCAGGTAGCCGCGCCGGGGCACCTGCACCAGCACCGGCAGGTCGGCGCGGAGCGCGTCGCGGGCGGTGGTCCAGGCCAGGCTGGGCAGCCGGGCGGAGGCGGCCCCGGGGTCCCGGGCCAGGTGCGGGTCGTCCCCGGTCGGTGCGATGGCCGGCATCCGGGCCCGTACGGTCGCCCGGTCGGCGACCACCTCGCGGGCCCAGCCGGTCTCCACCAGCAACTGGGCCTCGGCGGTCCGGGCGTAGCCGCCGACGAGGGCGGCGGTCCCACCGAGGTGGGCCCGGGTGAGCAGCACCTCCCGGGCGTGCGGGTAGGGCGCCCGGGGCTCGGCGTGCAGGTCGTCGCCGTCGTCCCAGATCGCGACCAGGCCGAGCCGCTCGACCGGGGCGAACATGGCCGCCCGGGTGCCGATCACCACGGGCACGTCGCCGCGGCGGGCGGCGAGGAAGGCCCGGTAGCGGCGGGCCGGACCGGCCGCGGCGGAGAGGCAGGCGTGCCGCCCCGCCCCGAGGACGGCGGTCAGGGCGGCGTCCAGGCGGTCCAGGTCCCGGGCGTCGGCCACCACGACCACCGCGCCCCGGCCGCCGGCCACGGTGGCCGCCACGGCGTCGGCGTACCGGTCGGCCCAGTCCTCGCCTGGCAGCGCGGACCAGACGGCCCGGGGGGCCCGGCCGGCGGTGAGCGCGCGCAGGAACGCCGGCCCGGCCGGGTAGTCCCGCCAGCCGCGCGGATCGACCGGCCCGGAAGGGTCCCCCGGGGCGGCCGCCGGCCGGTCGGCGGCGGTCGGGCCGGCGGCGGCGGCCGGGCCGGTGGCGGCGGCGGCCGGGCCGGTGGCGGCGGCGGCCGGGCCGGTGGCGGCGGTCGCCGGGGCGTCGTCGGTGCCGGTCGGGCCGGTCGCCGGCGCGCCGTCGGCTCCGGCCGGGTCGGTCGCCGGGGCGTCCTCGGTTCCGGCCGGGTCGGACGCGGTCACGTCCTTCTCGACCCGGGCGTGCCGGGGCGGGACGGCGAGCCGGAGCACGTCGGCGAGGCTGCCGGCGTAGCGGTCGGCGACCGCACGGGCCAGTCCGGCCACCTCCGGCGCCAGCACCGGCACCGGGGAGACGACCTTCTCCAGGTACGCCAGCCGGGGGTGCGCCGACTCCGCGACGCGCTCCAGCAGCCAGCCGTCGACGAGCTGCCCGGCGAAGCGGACCTTCACCCGCACCCCGGGCCGGGCGTCGGCGTCGAGGGTGTCGGGAACGAGGTAGTCGAAGGGGCGGTCGAGGTGCGGCAGGGGCACGTCCACGCAGACGCGAGCGACCGGCGACCCCTCGGCGGGTCGCCGGTCGCTGCGCCTGGTGCCGGTCAGGCTCCCGCGGCCGACTTGAGGTCGGCGGCCCGGTCGGTGCTCTCCCAGGTCAGGTCCGGCAGCTCCCGGCCGAAGTGGCCGTAGGCGGCGGTCTGCTGGTAGATCGGGCGGAGCAGGTTGAGGTCCCGGATGATCGCGGCCGGGCGCAGGTCGAAGACCTCGGCGACGGCCTTCTCGATCGAGGCGACCGGCACGGTCTCGGTGCCGAAGGTCTCGATGAACAGGCTCACCGGGTGGGCCTTGCCGATCGCGTACGCGACCTGCGCCTCGCAGCGCTCGGCCAGGCCGGCGGCGACGACGTTCTTGGCCACCCAGCGCATCGCGTACGCGGCGGAGCGGTCCACCTTCGACGGGTCCTTGCCGGAGAACGCGCCGCCGCCGTGGCGGGCGTAGCCGCCGTAGGTGTCGACGATGATCTTGCGGCCGGTGAGGCCGGCGTCGCCCATCGGGCCGCCGATCTCGAAGCGCCCGGTCGGGTTGACCAGCAGCCGGTAGCCCTCGGTGTCCAGGCCGAGGCCCTCCAGCTCGGGGGTGATGACGTGGTCGCGGACGTCCGGGGTGAGCAGCGACTCGAGCGAGATGTCGGCCGCGTGCTGGCTGGAGACCACGACGGTGTCGAGCCGGACCGGGCGCAGCCCGTCGTACTCGATCGTCACCTGGGTCTTGCCGTCGGGCCGCAGGTAGGGAATCGTGCCGTCCTTGCGGACCTGGGCGAGCCGGCGGGCCAGCCGGTGGGCCAGCGCGATCGGCAGCGGCATCAGCTCGGGCGTCTCGGAGCAGGCGAAGCCGAACATCATGCCCTGGTCGCCGGCGCCCTGCGCGTCCAACGCGCTCTCCGACGAGCCGGTCCGCAGCTCGAACGCGTTGTCCACGCCCTGCGCGATGTCCGCCGACTGGGCGCCGATGGAGACGCTCACGCCGCAGGAGGCGCCGTCGAAGCCCTTCTTCGACGAGTCGTAGCCGATCGACAGGATGGTGTCCCGCACGATGGTGGGGATGTCGGCGTACGCCTTGGTGGTCACCTCGCCGGCGACGTGCACCTGGCCGGTGGTGATCAGGGTCTCGACCGCGACACGGCTGTGCGGGTCCTGGGCGAGCAGCGCGTCGAGAATGCCGTCACTGATCTGGTCGGCGATCTTGTCCGGGTGGCCTTCCGTGACCGATTCGGACGTGAAGAGACGTGTCACGGCACTCCTAAGCATGTGAAGACTTTTAAAGGTCGCTCGGCGGCAGTTTAGTCACCGTGCTCCCAGGGTGACCCGGCGAACCGGAGAGTGACCAACCGTCAGGACCGCTCCCGCAACCGGGCGGCCACGAGATCCCAGACGGCGTCGGCCAGGTCCTCCTTCGGCTGCTCGGGCATCCGGTGCACCGACCCGTCCGCCCCGATCACCGTGGCGGCGTTCGTCTCGGCGCCGAAGACCTTGTCCACGCCGACCTCGTTGATCACGATGAGGTCGGCGCGCTTGCGGGCGAGCTTGGCCCGGCCGTTGGCCTCGGCGTCGCCGGTCTCCGCGGCGAAGACCACCAGCACCTGCTCCGGCCGCCGGCGCCGGCCCAGCTCGGCCGCGATGTCGGGATTGGTGACCAGCTCGATGGTGGGCGCGCTGCCGTCGTCCGACTTCTTGATCTTACCGGGCGCGTAGGTCGCCGGGCGGAAATCGGCGGGCGCGGCGGCCATGACCACGGCGTCCGCGTCGGCGGCCGCCTCCAGGGTCGCCTTGCGCAGCTCCTCGGTGCTGCCCACCCGGACCAGGTCGGCGCCGGCCGGGTCGGCGAGCGCGACGTTGGCCGAGACCAGGGTGACCCGGGCGCCCCGGGCCACGGCGGCGCGGGCGAACGCGTAGCCCTGCTTGCCGGAGGAGCGGTTGCCGAGGAACCGGACCGGGTCGAGCGGCTCCCGGGTGCCACCCGCGGTGACCACCACGTGCCGGCCGGCCAGGTCGGCCGGGGCGGCGCCACCGCGAGCCAGCGCCCGCCGGGCGACCGCGAAGATCTCGGCCGGGTCGGGCAGCCGGCCCTTGCCGGTGTCCTTGCCGGTGAGGCGGCCGACCGCGGGCTCGATCACCACGACGCCGCGGGACCGCAGGGTGGCCACGTTGGCGACGGTGGCCGGATGCTCCCACATCTCGGTGTGCATGGCCGGCGCCAGCACCACCGGGCAGCGCGCGGTCAGCAGGGTGTTGGTGAGCAGGTCGTCGGCGAGGCCGTGGGCGGCCTTGGCGAGCAGGTCGGCGGTCGTGGGCGTCACCACGACCAGGTCGGCGTGCTGCCCGAGGCGGACGTGCGGCACCTCGTGCACGTCGGACCAGACGTCGTCGGCGACCGGCTGGCCGGAGAGCGCGGCCCAGGTCGGCGCCCCGACGAAACGGAGCGCCGACGCGGTCGGCACGACCCGGACCCGGTGACCCGACTCGGTGAAGAGCCGGAGCAGCTCACACGCCTTGTAGGCGGCGATGCCGCCGCCGACCCCGAGGACGATCTCGGCGGCCATCGGCGCGGGCGGGGATTACGGCTGGTCGGTCGGCTCGGCGGTGAGCAGACCCGCGTTGATCTCGCGCATGGCGATGGAGAGCGGCTTCTCCTGGGGGGTGGTCTCCACCAGCGGGCCGACGTACTCCAGCAGTCCCTCACCGAGCTGGCTGTAGTAGGCGTTGACCTGGCGGGCGCGCTTGGCGGCGAAGATGACCAGCGCGTACTTCGAGGTGGTCTTCTCGAGGAGCTCGTCGATCGGCGGGTTGGTGATGCCTTCGGGGTTGGCGATGGATCCCACGAAATAACCTCTGCGTCGTTGTGCACCGCCCGGGGGCGGTGGCCTCTCAGGAGCGGTGGCCTCTCAACCGCTCGGGCGCGGTCGGGCCGGAGCCAGGAAGGAAGAACCGAGCAAGCCTACCAGCTCATCGGCCGCGCGCTCGGTGCGGTCGTGCAGCACGGCGTGTGCGAAGGCGGCCGCGAGGGCCGGGTCCGGCCGGTACGCGGGCGGGACGAGCAGCACCAGCCGCGCGTCCGGCGCGACGGCCCGGACGGCGAGTGCGCCCGGCAGGTCCAGCGGGAGCAGCACCGGCCGGCCCTCGGCGAGCCGGGCCCGCACGCCCGCGCGCGGCACGCCGCGCCGGTAGGGCCCGATCCGGCTCCACTCCAGCAGCTCGTCGGCCGCCACCATGCGGTCGAAGTCGCCCGCGTCGAGGAAGTGCCGGTCGACGCCGTCCACCTCGCCGGGGCACGCCGGCCTGGTGGTGGCGGCCACCGGCACCCACACGGACGGAAAGCGCGCCCGGACAAGCTCGACGACACTCTCCCCGCCGGCCCCCGAAGGTCCGGCCAGGACAGTGAGCCGAGCCGCCGGGCGCGCCTCGTCATCCGTGCTCACCGCTTGTTTCTACACGGTGGGCCGTTCAGTTGGCGGCGAACTCTCCAAGCAGCGCCTTGCGCTGCTGCTCGCCCAGGCCACGCAGCCGGCGGCTGTCGGCGATCTTGAGCTTCTCCATGATCTGGGTGGCCCGGATCTTGCCGATGCCCGGCATCGCCTGGAGCACGGCCGAAACCTTCAGCTTGCCCACGACGTCGTCGGACTCGGCCCGCTCGAGGACGGTGGCGAGGGTGGTCTTGCCCTGCTTGAGCTGCTCCTTCAGCTCAGCACGGGCCTTGCGGATCTCCGCGGCCTTCTCCAGCGCGGCAGCGCGCTGCTCGGGGGTCAGTGACGGGAGCGGCACCAGTTCTCCTCAGGTCCCTAGTACGGCGGGCGGGGCGCACCACCGCAGCTGTGAAACGTGGTGTCGCTGGCAACCAAAGGGGTCCGTGGTTCCCAGCGCGGGGAAAACTAGCGGTCAACGGCGTTTTCGGCAACGTGGGCGCGCGAAGATCAACCGAAAGTGACCGAGCCGTCAGTCAGTCACGCGGTGGCCAGGGCGGCCCGGCACTCGCCCAGCACCCGGTCGGTCGCGGCCCGCAGGGCGGCCTGGTCCGGCCCCGCGCCGAGCACCTCGCGGGAGTACGACGGCAGCACCGAGGGCAGGGCGGAGCCGAAGACGGTACGCAGGTCGGCGGCCGTCGCGCCCTGCGCGCCGAGCCCCGGTGCGAGCAGCGGACCGTTCACCGCGGTGAGGTCGTGACCGGTGTCACCGATCGTCGCGCCGACCACCAGACCGAAGCTGCCGAGCGGCTCGGCACCCCGGTTGAGCTGGGAAATCTCGTCGATGACGGTCTGCGCCACGGTGCGCCCGTCGGCCCCCACGGCACGCTGCACGGCAGCGCCCTCGGGGTTCGAGGTGAGCGCCAGGACGAAGACGCCACCGCCGTGCGCGGCCGCCAGCTCGAACATCGGGGCGAGCGAACCTACCCCCAGGTAGGGGCTCGCGGTGACCGCGTCGACATACAGCGGGCTGGATGGATCGAGGTACGCCGAGGCGTACGCGCTGACCGTCGAGCCGATGTCGCCGCGCTTGACGTCGAGGAGAACGAGTGAGCCCGAATTTCGCAACTGTCGGATAGTTGACTCAAGAATTCCGACACCACGGGACGCGAAGCGCTCGAAGAACGCCGACTGGGGCTTGACCACGGCCACCCGGTCGCCGATGGCCTCCACCACGATCCGGCAGAACCGGTCCAGGCCCTCGACGTCGTCGGGCAGGCCCCAGCGGGCCAGCAGCCCGGGGTGCGGGTCGATGCCCACGCAGAGCGGTCCCCGCTCGGCCACGGCCCGGTGCAGGCGGGCGCCGAAGGTCTCCATCGCGTCTCTCCCTCTCCTTGCGCGGCGACGGGCCGCGTCCTGTCCCGCGGCGGCGTCCCGCCGCCGGTGGTGCCGTCCGCCGGCCGGCAACGGCCGTCCGGCGCGTGGGGTGCCGGCTCAGCCGGCCTTGACCGCAGCGGCCACGCCGGCCGCGATCCGCGCCACGTCCGCGTCGTCGCAGACGTACGGCGGCATCGTGTACACGAGGTCCCGGAACGGGCGCAGCCAGACGCCCTGCGCCACCGCGGCGGCGGTTGCCCGGGGCAGGTCGACGTCGTGGTCGAGCTGCACCACGCCGATCGCGCCGAGCACCCGCACGTCGGCCACCCCGGGTGCGTCGCGCAGCGGCGCCAGGCCGGCCCTGAGCCCCTCGCCGATGCGGGCCACCCGGTCCGCCCAGTCGCCGGCCCGCAGCAGGTCCAGAGAGGCGTTGGCGACCGCGCAGGCGAGCGGGTTGCCCATGAAGGTCGGACCGTGCGCCAGCACCCCGTCGGCGGAGATGGCGCGGGCCACCTCGGGGGTGCAGAGCGCCGCGGCCAGGGTGAGGTAGCCGCCGGTGAGCGCCTTGCCGACGCAGAGCACGTCCGGGGCGACCCCGGCGTGCTCGGCCGCGAACATGGTGCCGGTCCGGCCGAAGCCGGTGGCGATCTCGTCGAAGACCAGCAGGATCCCGTGCGCCCGGGTCACCTCGCGCAGCACCCGCAGGTAGTGCGGATTGTGGAAGCGCATCCCGCCGGCCCCCTGCACCACCGGCTCCACGATCACCGCGGCCAGCTCGCCGGCATGCCGCTCCACGGCGTCCACCAGCGCCGCCTCGTACGCCGGGTCGGGCGGGGTGTCGAAGCCGGCCGGCGGCACCGGCGCGAACACCTGCCGGGGCAGCACGTCGCCCCAGAGGTGGTGCATGCCGCCCTCCGGGTCGCACACGCTCATGGGGTGGAAGGTGTCGCCGTGGTAGCCGCCCCGCCAGGTGCCCAGCCGGCGGCGTTCCGGCCGCCCCAGGGCCCGCTGGTACTGGAGGCACATCTTCACCGCCACCTCGACGCTGACCGAGCCGGAGTCGGCCAGGAAGACGTGTTCGAGGCCGTCCGGGGCCAGCTCCACGAGGGTCCGCGCGAGGCGTACCGCGGGCTCGTGGGTGAGGCCGCCGAACATCACGTGGCTCATCCGGCCGAGCTGGTCGGTGACGGCGGCGTCCAGCACCGGGTGGCGGTAGCCGTGGATGGCCGCCCACCAGGACGACATCCCGTCGACCAGTTCCCGCCCGTCGGCCAGCCGCAGCCGTACGCCCTCGGCGCTGTCCACCACGTACGGCGGGCTGGCCGGCGGCAGGGCCGCGTACGGGTGCCAGACGTGCCGGCGGTCGGCGGCGAGGATCTCCTCGGGCGTCACGGTTCTCCTTCGTGGTGTTTGGCCGGTTCCGACGACTCCAGCTCGGCGCGTCTGCCGCCGCGCCGCGACCCGGAGCCGGCGTCCGGCGCGGGTCAGCGCCGGGCGGCCGCCCGGGCCACCGACCGGACCAGGGCCGGGCCCCGGTAGATGAAGCCGGTGTAGAGCTGGACGAGGCTCGCGCCGGCGTCGAACATCCGGGTCGCGTCGTCCGGGTCGAGGATGCCGCCGACGCCGATCACCGGCAGCCGGCCGCCGGTCTCGCGGTGCACGAAGGCGACCACCTCGCGGGCGCGGGCGGCCAGCGGGCGGCCGGAGAGGCCGCCGGTCTCCGCACCCCGCGCCCGGTCGGCCGGGGCGAGCCCGTCGCGGGCCAGCGTGGTGTTGGTGGCGATCACCCCGGCCGCGCCGCGATCGAGGCAGACCTCCAGCAGCTCGGCGACGGCCGGCTCGGTGAGGTCGGGGGCGATCTTCACCAGCACCGGCTTCTCCCCCACCAGCGCCGCGAGCAGCGCGTCCAGGTGCGCCCGGTCCTGAAGGGATCGCAGCCCCGGGGTGTTCGGTGAGGACACGTTGACCGCGAAGTAGTCCCCGTGCCCCTTCAGCGCCCGGTAGGAGGCCAGGTAGTCCTCGACGGCGCCGTCCAGCGGGGTCACCTTGGACTTGCCGAGCGAGATGCCCAGCGGTACACCGAGCGGGCGCGGCAGCGCCGCCAGCCGGGCCGCGAGGGCCTCGGCGCCGGCGTTGTTGAAGCCCATCCGGTTGACCACGGCCTCGCTGTCGCGGAGCCGGAACAGCCGGGGCCGGGGGTTGCCCGGCTGGGCGTGCGCGGTGACGGTGCCGACCTCGACGAAGCCGAAGCCCAGCGCCGGCCAGGCCGGCAGCGCCACCCCGTTCTTGTCCATACCGGCCGCCAGCCCGACCGGATTGGGAAAGTCCACCCCGAACACGGTCCGCGGCGCCGGCATCAGATACCGCGCCCGCAACGCGGCGAGCACGGCCGGCCGCCGGGCCACCGAGGCCAGCCGCTCCAGCGTCCACTCGTGTGCCGCCTCGGCGTCCCCGCCCCCGATCCCGAACAACCGGGGCCGGACAACCCGCTCGAAGATCACCGCGCACCCACCGCCACCGCGGCGATCACGAGGTTGACGGCGGAGTCGGTCTCCTCGACCGCCGCCAACCTCATGATCGACGGGGTTGTCGCCGGGGTCACTCGCCGCCCCGGAGGGCGGCGTGCAGCTCCTGGAGGGGGCGGACCCGCATGTCGCCCCGGATCCTCGCCTCGATGCCCATCACCGCGGCCGCCGCGCCGGGCACGGTCGTGACGCACGGGATGTCCGCGGTCACGGCGGCGCTGCGGATCTCGTAGCCGTCGGAGCGGGCGCTCGCGCCGGAACCCTGCGGGGTGTTCACCACCAGGGCCACGTCGCCGCCGAGGATCAGCGACACGGCGTCCTCGCCCTCGCCCGACTCGTAGTGCTTGCGGATCTGCTCGCAGGCGATGCCGTGCCGGCGCAGCACCTCGGCCGTGCCCGTGGTGGCCACGATCTCGAAGCCCAGGTCGGCCAGGCGCTTGATCGGGAAGATCATGCCGCGCTTGTCCCGGTTGGCCACCGAGACGAAGATCTTCCCGGCGGTCGGCAGCGACCCGTACGCGGCCGCCTGCGACTTGGCGAAGGCCTGGCCGAAGCCGGTGTCGATGCCCATCACCTCGCCGGTGGACTTCATCTCCGGGCCGAGCAGCACGTCGATGCCCTTGCCGGACGGCGTGCGGAACCGCTTGAACGGCAGCACCGCCTCCTTGACCGCGATCGGGGCGTCGGGCGGCATGGTGCCGCCGTCCCCGGTGGGTGGCAGCATCCCCTCGGCGCGCAGCTCGGCGATGGTGGCGCCGAGCGCGATCCGGGCCGCCGCCTTGGCCAGCGGCACGGCCGTGGCCTTGGAGACGAACGGCACCGTCCGGGAGGCGCGCGGGTTGGCCTCCAGCACGTACAGCATGTCGCCCTGGAGCGCGTACTGGACGTTGAGCAGGCCCTTCACCCCGACCCCGCGGGCGATCTCCTCGGTGTAGCGGCGCACCTGCGCCAGGTGCGAGCCGGCCAGGGTGATCGGCGGCAGCGCGCAGGAGGAGTCGCCGGAGTGGATGCCGGCCTCCTCGATGTGCTCCATGACGCCGCCCAGGTAGACCGCGCCGTCGGCGTCGACCAGGGCGTCCACGTCGATCTCGATGGCGTCGTCGAGGAAGCGGTCCACCAGCACCGGGTGGTCCGGCGAGATGTCGGTGGCCCGGCCGATGTAGTCGCGCAGGGTCGCGTCGTCGTAGACGATCTCCATGCCGCGCCCGCCGAGTACGTACGACGGGCGGACCAGCACCGGGTACCCGATCTCGTCGGCGATCGCCTTGGCCTCGTCGTAGGAGGTGGCCATGCCGTGCGCCGGGGCGCGCAGCCCGGCCCGGGACAGCACCGCGCCGAACGCGCCGCGCTCCTCGGCCAGGTGGATCGACTCGGGGGAGGTGCCCACGATCGGCACGCCGGCGTTCTTGAGCCGCTGGGCCAGGCCGAGCGGGGTCTGCCCGCCGAGCTGCACGACCACACCGACCACGCCGGGTCCACCGGCCGACCGGCCGGACGAGTCCTCGGCGTGCCAGACCTCCAGCACGTCCTCGAAGGTGAGCGGCTCGAAGTAGAGCCGGTCGGCGGTGTCGTAGTCGGTGGAGACGGTCTCCGGGTTGCAGTTGACCATCACCGTCTCGTAGCCGACCTCGCGCAGCGCCTGCACGGCGTGCACGCACGAGTAGTCGAACTCGATGCCCTGCCCGATCCGGTTCGGCCCGGAGCCCAGGATGAGCACCTTGGGCCGGTCCGAGGGCCCGACCTCGGTCTCCTGGTCATAGGTCGAGTAGTGGTACGGCGTGGTCGCCTCGAACTCGGCCGCGCAGGTGTCCACCGTCTTGTAGACCGGCCGGATCCCGAGCCGGTGGCGCAGGGTGCGGACGCCGTCCTCGGCGGCCAGCTCGGGGCGCAGCGCGGCGAGCTGCCGGTCGGAGAGGCCGGCCCGCTTGGCCCGGCGCAGCAGCTGGGCGTCGAGCACCGGGGCGGCCACGATCTCGGCGCGCAGCTCCACGAGCGCGGCGATCTGGTCCAGGAACCAGGGGTCCATCCCGCCGGACGCCTCGGCCACCTCGGCGATCGACGCGCCCAGCCGCAGCGCCCGCTCGACCGTGTAGATCCGGCCGTCGTGCGGCATCCGCAGCGCGGCGAGGGTGTTCTCCTTCGTCGCCCCCTGCGGATCCGGCGCACTCCAGAACCCGGCGGACTTCGTCTCCATCGAGCGCATGGCCTTGTTCAGCGCCTCGGTGAAGTTGCGCCCGAGGCTCATCGCCTCGCCGACCGACTTCATCGTGGTGGTCAGCTCCTGGTCGGCGCCCGGGAACTTCTCGAACGCGAACCGGGGGATCTTCACCACCACGTAGTCCAGGGTCGGCTCGAAGGCCGCCGGGGTCTTGAGGGTGATGTCGTTGGGGATCTCGTCGAGGGTGTAGCCGATGGCCAGCTTCGCGGCGATCTTGGCGATCGGGAAGCCGGTGGCCTTCGACGCGAGCGCCGAGGAGCGGGACACCCGCGGGTTCATCTCGATCACGACGATCCGGCCGTCGGCCGGGTTGACCGCGAACTGGATGTTGCAGCCGCCGGTGTCGACACCGACCTCGCGGAGCACCGCGATGCCCAGGTCCCGCAGGCGCTGGTACTCCCGGTCGGTCAGCGTCATGGCCGGGGCCACGGTGACGCTGTCGCCGGTGTGCACGCCCATCGGGTCGACGTTCTCGATCGAGCAGACCACCACCACGTTGTCGTGGCGGTCGCGCATGAGTTCGAGCTCGTACTCCTTCCAGCCGAGCACGCTCTCCTCGATGAGCACCTCGTGCACCGGGCTGGCGGCCAGGCCGGAGCCGGCGATCCGGGTCAGGTCCTCGTCGGTGTGCGCCATGCCGGAGCCGAGGCCGCCCATGGTGAACGACGGCCGGATCACCACCGGCAGGCCCAGCTCGCCGACCGTCTCGCGGACCTCGTCCATCGAGTGGCAGACCCGGGAGCGGGGCACCAGCGCCGACGGGTCCTCCAGGCCGAGCCGTACGCCGGCCTTGGCCACGATGTCCTTGAACAGCTGCCGGTCCTCGCCCCGGTTGATGGCGTCGATGTTGGCGCCGATCAGCTCGACGCCGTACTTGTCCAGGACGCCGGCCTCGTGCAGGGCGACCGCGGTGTTCAGCGCGGTCTGGCCGCCCAGGGTGGGCAGCAGCGCGTCCGGGCGCTCCTTGGCGATGACCAGCTCGACGAACTCCGGGGTGATCGGCTCGACGTACGTGGCGTCGGCGAACTCCGGGTCCGTCATGATCGTCGCCGGGTTGGAGTTGACCAGGCTGACCCGGATCCCCTCACTGCGCAGCACCCGGCAGGCCTGCGTGCCGGAGTAGTCGAACTCGCAGGCCTGGCCGATGACGATCGGCCCCGACCCGATCACCAGGACGTGCTTGAGGTCGGTCCGCTTAGGCATCCTTGCGCCCCTCGATCAGCTCGGCGAAACGGTCGAAGAGGTAGTCCGCGTCGTGCGGGCCGGCCGCCGCCTCCGGGTGGTACTGGACGGTGAAGGCGGGCACGTCCTTGGCCCGCAGCCCCTCGACCACGTTGTCATTGAGGCAGACATGGGACACCTGGACGCCGCCGAACTCGGTGTCGATCACCTGGTCGGGGACCACCGCGCCGTGCGCCGCTCCCGGCACCTCGACCGCGAAGCCGTGGTTGTGGCTGGTCACCTCGACCTTGCCGGTGGCCCGGTCGAGCACCGGCTGGTTGATGCCGCGGTGGCCGTAGCCGAGCTTGTAGGTGCCGAAGCCCAGCGCCCGGCCGAGGATCTGGCTGCCGAAGCAGATGCCGAACAGCGGGATCCGCCGGCTCAGCACCTCCCGCGCCAGGGCGACCGGCCCGTCGGCGGTGGCCGGGTCACCCGGCCCGGGCGAGAAGAAGACCGCGTCCGCGCCGGTGGCCAGCAGGTCCTCGATCGAGGAACCGGCGGGCAGCACGTGCGTGGTCACGCCGCGGGCGGCGAGCCGGCGCGGCACGTTGCGCTTGATGCCCAGGTCCAGCGCCGCGACGGTGAACCGGTGCGTGCCCTGTGCCTGCACCACGTACGGCTCGGCGGTGGTCACCTCGGCGGAGAGGTCGGCGCCGACCATCCGCGGCGCGCGGCGGACCCGGTCGAGCAGGGCGGCCGCGTCGTCGTCGACGCTGGAGATGCCGACCCGCATGGCGCCGCGCTCGCGCAGGTGCCGGGTGAGCGCCCGGGTGTCCACGCCGCTGATGCCGACCACGCCCTCGGCGGCGAGCCGGTCCTCCAGCCCGCCGGTGGCCCGCCAGTTGGAGCCGATCCGGGCCGGGTCGCGCACCACGTAGCCGGCCACCCAGATCCGGCCGGACTCGTCGTCCTCGCCGTTGACGCCGGTGTTGCCGATGTGCGGCGCGGTCTGCACCACCACCTGCCGGTGGTAGGAGGGGTCGGTGAGGGTCTCCTGGTAGCCGGTCATGCCGGTGTTGAAGACGGCCTCACCGAAGGTCTCCCCGACGCTGCCGTACGCCTCGCCGTGGAACGTGCGCCCGTCCTCCAGGACGAGGATCGCGCTTCTGCGCTTCGCCATTTACTTGACAGCCTTTCCGTCCAGGACCGTCGGCTCGCCGCGCAGGAAGGTCGCCACGATGCGACCCGGCAGCGTCATGCGGGCGTACGGGGTGTTGCGACTGCGGCTGGCCAGCTCCGCCGGCTCGATCACGCGGCGGGCGGCCGGGTCGACCAGGGTCAGGTTGGCCGGCACGCCGGGGGCCGGGTCGAGGCCGTGCGCCTCCAGCCCGGCGATCCGGGCCGGGGCGCGGGACATCCGCTCGGCGATGAGATCCCACTGCGGCCCGAGCACGTCGAGCGCGATGGAGAGCGCCGTCTCCAGGCCGAGCATGCCCGGCCGGGCGTACGCCCACTCGCACTCCTTGTCCTCCACGGCGTGCGGCGCGTGGTCGGTGGCGACGATGTCGATCACGCCCTCGGCCAGGGCCGCCCGCAGCGCGGCGACGTCGGCCGCGGTGCGCAGCGGCGGGTTGACCTTGTAGACGGGGTCGTAGGTGGTGGCCTTCTCGTCGGTCAGCAGCAGGTGGTGCGGGGTCACCTCGGCGGTGACCTTCACCCCCCGCGCCTTGGCGTGCCGCAGCACCTCGACGCTGCCGGCGGTCGAGACGTGGCAGATGTGCAGGCGGCTGCCGACGTGCTCGGCCAGCAGCACGTCACGGGCGATGATCGCCTCCTCGGCGACCGCCGGCCAGCCGGTCAGCCCGAGCCGGGTGGAGACCTCACCCTCGTGCATCTGCGCGCCCTCGGTGAGCCGGGGCTCCTCGGCGTGCTGGGCGACAATCCCGTCGAACGCCTTGACGTACTCCAGGGCCCGGCGCATCAGCTTCGGGTCGGCGACGCAGTGCCCGTCGTCGGAGAAGATCCGCACCCGGGCCGCGGAGTCGGCCATGGCGCCCAGCTCGGCCAGCCGCTCCCCGGCCAGGCCGACGGTGACGGCGCCGATCGGCTGCACGTCGACCAGCCCGGCCTCCCGGCCGAGCCGCCAGACCTGCTCGACGACGCCGGCCGTGTCGGCCACCGGCGAGGTGTTCGCCATGGCGCAGACCGCCGTGTAGCCGCCGAGCGCCGCGGCCCGGGAGCCGGACTCCACGGTCTCGGCGTCCTCCCGGCCCGGCTCGCGCAGGTGGGTGTGCAGGTCGACCAGGCCGGGCAGGGCCACCAGGCCGGTGGCGTCGAGCACCGTGGCGTCCGGCGCGGCCAGGCCGGCGCCGGTCTCCGCCACGACACCGTCGCGGATCAGCAGGTCGATCGGCGCGCCGCCGACCACACTCACGTTCCGGATCAGGTACGCGGTCACCGGTTGTTCCCTCCGAGCAGCAGGTAGAGGACGGCCATCCGCACGGAGACCCCGTTGGCGACCTGTTCGACGATGGTGGAGCGGGGCGAGTCGGCCACCTCGGGCGTGATCTCCATCCCCCGGTTCATGGGCCCCGGGTGCATGACGATCGCGTGCCCGGGCAGCCGCCGCATCCGCGGCCCGTCCAGGCCGTAGCGGCGGGCGTACTCGCGGGCCGACGGGAAGTAGGAGTCGTTCATCCGCTCCCGCTGCACCCGCAGCATCATCACCACGTCCACACCGGGAAGAACGGCGTCGAGGTCGTAGGAGACATCGGTGCCGGGGGCGAGCGCGGGAGAGATGTCGACCGGGATGAGGGTCGGCGGGCCGACCAGGGTGACCTTCGCGCCGAGCGTGGAGAGCAGCAGCACGTTGGAACGGGCCACCCGGGAGTGCAGCACGTCGCCGACGATCGCCACGTGCAGGCCGTCCAGGCGGCCCAGCCGGGAGCGCATCGTGTAGGCGTCGAGCAGCGCCTGGGTGGGGTGCTCGTGGGTGCCGTCGCCGGCGTTGACCACCGAGCCGTCGACCCAGTTGGCCAGCCGGTGCGGGGCGCCGGAGGCGGGGTGCCGGACGACCACCGCGTCGGCGCCCATGGCCTGGAGGGTGAGCGCGGTGTCCTTCAGGCTCTCCCCCTTGGCCACGCTGGAGCCCTTGGCGGAGAAGTTGATCACGTCGGCGCTGAGCCGCTTGGCGGCCGCCTCGAACGAGATCCGGGTCCGGGTGGAGTCCTCGTAGAAGAGGTTGACCACGGTCCGGCCGCGCAGCGCGGGCAGCTTCTTGACCTCGCGGCCGGCCACGGTGGCCATCTCGGCGGCGGTGTCCAGGATCTCGGTGGCGGTGGCCGCGCCCAGGTCGGCACCGGAGAGCAGGTGGCGGATCATGAGACGCCTCCGTGGAGCCGTACCTCGTCGGCGCCGTCGGTCTCGGCCAGGGTGACCTTGACGTTCTCGGCGAGCGCGGTGGGGATGTTCTTGCCGACGTAGTCGGCGCGGATCGGCAGCTGGCGGTGTCCCCGGTCGACCAGGACGGCGAGCTGCACCGAGGCCGGGCGGCCGACGTCGCTGAGCGCGTCCAGGGCGGCCCGCACGGTGCGGCCGGAGAAGAGCACGTCGTCGACGAGGATCACCCGCCGGCCGTCGATCCCGCCGGGGGGCAGCTCGGTGGGGCCGACCGCGCGGGTGGCGTGCCGGCGCAGGTCGTCGCGGTAGAGCGTGATGTCCAGCACGCCGACCGGGACGGTCACGTCCTCGAAGGTGCTGATGCGGGCGGCGAGCCGCCGCGCGAGCGGGACCCCGCGGGTCGGAATGCCGAGCAGCACGGTGTCGGCGGCGCCCTGGGTCTTCTCCAGGATCTGGTGGGCGATGCGGTCGACCACCCGCGACACGTCGGCGGCGGCGAGGATCACCTTCACCGAGGGTTGTCGCGGCGGCGACGGGTGGGCAGCCGGTGGGTAGGCCACGGCGGACCTCCTTCCCCGCCTCACGGGACGGGTCGTTAAAGGACGTCTGATCGACTCCGGCGGGCCGCGGAGGGCCGGGACCGGGGCTTCACGCCACGTTACCAGCGGTCACCGGGCTGGCCGCCGCCGGCCTGACCGGCGGGTCAGCGTGGAGAAATGGGGACAAGCCGTACGGCCGGACAACCGGGGACGTCACGAACACTTGACCGCGTGTCGCAATCCCCGTACCGTCACGCTCCGTAGCGATAGCTGGGAGAACCCCGAGCAGCACTGGGAGTGTCCGAATGCCCTCTGAATACGCCAAGTCGCTGGGCGCCCGCCTGCGCTCCATCCGCCAGCAGCAGGGCCTGTCCCTGCAGGGGGTGGAGGAGAAGTCGAACGGGCGGTGGAAGGCCGTGGTGGTCGGCTCGTACGAGCGCGGCGACCGGGCCGTCACCGTGTCCCGCCTGGCGGAGCTGGCCGACTTCTACCGCGTGCCCGTCTCGGAGCTGCTGCCCGACGGCAGCGGGGTGCGCCACGAGCCCACCAGCAAGATCGTTCTGGACCTGGAGCGGCTCTACGACGAGGCCTCCGAGGACCTGGCCTACGTCGCCCGGTACGCCCGCGCCATCCAGCAGCAGCGCGGCGACTACAACGGCCGGGTGCTCTCCATCCGCGCCGACGACCTGCGCGCCCTCGCGATCGTCTACGACGCCTCGCCGTCGGGCCTGATCGAGCGGCTCACCGAGCACGGTGTGCTGGTCGCCGACCCCCGGGCGTTCTTCGCGTCCTGACGCACCGACACCAAGGGCCCGCGCCGTTCGGCGCGGGCCCTTCGTCGTCGGCGGCTCCGGATCGCAGCGCGGCGTCAGACGCGCCGAGCTGGAGCCGCCGTGAGCCTCAGCGGGTGGCGTACTCGGCGATCCGGCCGAGGATGCCGTTGAGGAAGCGCGGCGAGTCGTCGGTCGACATCTGCCGGGCCAACTCGACGGCCTCGCTGATCGCCACCGCGTCGTCGATCTCGTCGACGTAGAGCAGCTCGTAGACGGCGATGCGGGCCAGGTTGCGGTCGACCGCCGGCATCCGGTCGAGCGTCCAGCCCTCGGCGTAGCTGGCGATCACCTCGTCGATCCGGTCCAGGTGCGCCGCGACGCCCTCGACCAGACCGACCGCGTAGCCGACGTGCTCGGGGCGGGGCTTCTCGATCCGCTCCAGGTAGCCGGCGAGCACCTCGACCGGCGGCCGGTCCCGCAGGTCGGCCTCGAAGAGCACGTCCAGCGCCCGCTTGCGCGCCTTGCGGCGCGCCGGCATCTGCTGCTTGGGACCCTCGGCCATCAGGCGCGGCCGAGGTAACGGCCGTCGCGGGTGTCGACCTTGATCTTCTCGCCGGTGGTGATGAAGAGCGGCACCTGGACGGTCGCGCCGGTCTCGACGGTGGCCGGCTTGTTGCCGCCGGTCGACCGGTCGCCCTGGAGGCCCGGCTCGGTGTAGGTGATCTCGAGCACGACCGAGGTCGGCAGCTCGATGTAGAGCGGCACGCCCTCGTGGGTGGCGACGGTGGCCTCGGCCTCGGGGAGGAGGTAGTTGGCCGCCTCGCCGACGGTGCCGCCCGGGACGGTGATCTGGTCGAACGTCTCCAGGTCCATGAAGACGTAGTCCTCGCCGTCGGCGTAGAGGTACTGCATGGTGCGCTTGTCGACGGTGGCGGTCTCGACCTTGGTGCCCGCATTGAAGGTCTTGTCGACCACCTTGCCGGACAGCACGTTCTTCAGCGTGGTACGCACGAACGCACCGCCCTTACCGGGCTTGACGTGCTGGAACTCGACGACGGCCCACAGCTCGCCGTCGAGGTTGAGTACCAGGCCGTTCTTGAGGTCGTTGGTGGTGGCCATTTCCTGCCTTGATCATCAATTGGCGGACAGACCTACGAAGTCTACTCGCTGTGTCGAACCGGGTCGCCGTGCTGCACGCGGGCCACGCCCCACCGGCCCCGGCGCACCGGCCCGGACGTGCGGAACGTCACGCGGCGAGGCGCGCGGCCAGGTGCCGCAGGGCCAGCCGGTAGCCGTCCACGCCCAGCCCGCAGATCACCCCGGTGGCCACCGCCGAGACCACCGAGTGGTGCCGGAACTCCTCGCGGGCGTGGATGTTGGAGATGTGCACCTCGACCAGCGGGCCGCGCAGCATGGCGCAGGCGTCCCGGACCGCGATCGAGTAGTGCGACCAGGCGGCCGGGTTGAGCACCACGGCCGCACCCTCGTCGGCCGCCTCGTGCAGCCAGCCCAGCAGCTCGTGCTCGGCGTCGGTCTGCCGGACCACCACCTCCAGGCCCAGCTCGCGGCCGGTCTCCTCGCACATGGCCACCAGGTCGGCGTAGCTGGTCACCCCGTAGACGTCGACCTGGCGGGTGCCGAGCCGGCCCAGGTTCGGCCCGTTGAGCACGTGGACCCTCATGCGCTGATCTCCTCGTACGCCCGCGCCAGCAGCTCGTCCGAGGGCGCCTCCAGGATCGCCGGGCGGGCCAGGCCGTCCAGCACCACGAAGCGCAGCCGGCTGCCCCGGGCCTTCTTGTCGACCCGCATGGCGGCCAGCAGCTCCGGCCAGGCGTCGGCCCGGTAACCGGTGGGCAGGCCGAGCGCCGCCACCACGGCCTTATGCCGCTCCGCGGTGGCCGCGTCCAGCCGCCCGGCGAGCCGGGCCAGGGTGGCCGCGTAGACCAGGCCCACGGCGACGGCGTGACCGTGCCGCCAGCGGTAGCCCTCCACCTTCTCGATCGCGTGACCCAGCGTGTGCCCGTAGTTGAGCACCTCACGCACCCCGGACTCGCGCAGGTCACCGGAGACGACGTCGGCCTTGACCCGCACCGCCCGCTCGATCAGCTCGCGGGTCACCGGCCCGGCCGGGTCCAGGGCGGCGGCCGGGTCCCGCTCGACCAGGTCGAGGATCACCGGGTCGGCGATGAACCCGCACTTGACCACCTCGGCCATGCCCGCGGCCAGGTCGGCCGGTGGCAGGCTGTCCAGCGTCGCCAGGTCGCAGATCACCCCGGCGGGCGGGTGGAACGCGCCGACCAGGTTCTTGCCGGCCGCCGTGTTGATCCCGGTCTTGCCGCCGACCGCGGCGTCGACCATGCCGAGCAGGGAGGTCGCCACCGGCACCCAGCGCACCCCGCGCAGCCAGCTGGCCGCCACGAACCCGGCCAGGTCGGTGACCGCGCCGCCGCCCACCCCGACCACCGCGTCGGTGCGGGTGAAGCCGGCCTCGCCGAGCCGGTCCCAGCAGGCCGCGGCCACGTCGACGTGCTTGCCGGCCTCGGCGTCCGGCACCTCGATGAGCAGCGGCGTCACGCCGGCCGCGCGTACCCGCCCGGCCAGCTCCTCGGCCAGCCCCTTGAGCGGGGGCGCGTGCAGGAAGGCCACCCGCTCGGCGCCGGGCAGCAGCCGGGGCGGCGGGTCGAGCAGGTCGCGTCCCACCAGAACGTCGTACGGCCGGTCGCCGCCGACCGGGATCCGGGTCACCTCGTCCATCGCGGGCAGCCTAGTCGAGCGGGCCGCGCCGGGGCGGCGACTGTCCACTCCGTGGCAAGGACAGCATCACGGGGGGTTGACCGCGCGGACGCCGACGGTGACCGTGGGACGGAACCCCCCAACGGCGGAAGGGTCGGGATCCGGCCCTGCCCGGTCGACACGGTGCCCGGGCTCGGCATGCTGGCGCCGCTGGCCCTGGTGCTCGGCGCGCCCGGCACGCTGGCGCTGCGCACGGTGGACCGGCGGGTGGGCCGGGCGGCGCTGCGGCTGCTGCGGCACCCGGTCCTCCGGGTGCTCGCCCATCCGGTGACCGGGCTGCTGCTCACCGCGGGCGGGCTGTGGCTGCTGTACCTGACTCCGCTCTACCGGGCCACCCTGAACCAGCCGGCGCTGCACGCGCTGGTGCTGCTGCACTTCGTGCTCAGCGGCTACCTGTTCGCCTGGTCGATCGCCGGGCCGGATCCCGGTCCGCACCGGCCCCGGGTCCCGGTCCGGCTCGTGGTGCTCGGGGCGGGGGTGGCGGCGCACGCCGTGCCCGCCCAGCTGCTCTACGCGGGCGTGCTCGTGGACGTGCCGGTGACCGGGGACGAGCTGCGGGCCGGCGCCACGGTCATGTACTACGGGGGGCGACCTGGCCGAGATCCTGCTCGCCCTCGCCCTGCTCGTCACCTGGCGGGCGGAGCGGGCGCCCCGGCTGGTCCCGGTCAGGGCTTGAGCAGGGCTGCGATCTCGCTGGCGATCTCCTCCGGGGTGCGCCCGTCGGTGAGCACGGTCGCGGTGGCCACCTCGGCGTAGAGCGGGCGGCGCTGCTCCATGAGGTGCTTGAGGGTGGCACGCGGATTCAACGCCAGCAGCGGGCGGCCGGACCCCAGGCCGACCCGCTTCACCGCGTCGGGCAGCTCCACCGACAGGTGCACCACGGTGTGCCCGATCAGCGCGGCGCGGTTCTCCTCGGCGAGGACCGCGCCGCCGCCGAGCGCCAGCACCCCCGGGTGCGAGGCCAGCCCCGCCGCCACCGCGGCCCGTTCGAGGGCACGGAAGTGGTCCTCACCCTCGTCCACGAAGATCTCCGGGATCGGCTTGCCGGCGAGCTGCTCGATGTCGGCGTCGGTGTCGCGGAACTCCACGCCGAGCGCCGCGGCGAGCGCGTGCCCCACCGTGGTCTTGCCGGAGCCGGGCGCCCCGACCAGCACGCAGACGGGCCGGGTGCTCATTTGATCACCAGCGCGTCGAGGTAGCCGGACAGGTTGCGGCGCATCTCGGCGACCGAGTCGCCGCCGAACTTCTCCACCGCCGCCTCGGCCAGCACCAGCGCCACCATGGCCTCGGCCACCACGGCCGCGGCCGGCACGGCGCACACGTCCGAGCGCTGGTTGATGGCGGTGGCCGGCTCCCCGGTGAGCACGTCGACCGTGGACAGCGCCCGGTTCAGCGAGGAGATCGGCTTCATGGCCGCCTTCACCCGCAACGGCTCGCCGGTGGTGATGCCGCCCTCCAGCCCGCCGGCCCGGTCGGTGACCCGGCGCACGCCCGTGGCGGTGGGCAGGATCTCGTCGTGCGCCTCCGAGCCGCGGGAGCGCGCCTGCTGCCAGCCGTCGCCGATCTCCACGCCCTTGATGGCCTGGATCGACATCAGCGCGGTGGCGAGGCGGGCGTCGAGCTTGCGGTCCCACTGCACGTGGCTGCCCAGGCCCGGCGGCACCCCGTACGCCAGCACCTCGACCACACCGCCGAGGGTGTCGGCGGCCTTCTTGGCGGCGTCGACCTCGGCGACCATCCGGGCACTGGCCTCGGGGTCGAGGCAGCGCAGCGGGTCGGCGTCGATCCGGGCGGCGTCGGACGGGGTGGGACGCAGGCCGGGCTTGACGCCGATCGGGCCCAGCTCCACCACGTGGGAAACGATCTCGACGCCGAGGGCCTGCTTGACCAGGGCCTTCGCGACGGTGCCCACGGCGACCCGGGCGGCGGTCTCCCGGGCGCTCGCCCGTTCCAGGATCGGCCGGGCGTCGCTGTGGCCGTACTTCTGCATACCGGCCAGGTCGGCGTGACCGGGGCGGGGGCGGGTGAGCGGGGCGTTGCGGGCCTGCCCGGCCAGCTCCTCCGGGTCGACCGGGTCGGCGGCCATCACGGTGCGCCACTTCGGCCACTCCGAGTTGCCCACCCGGATGGCCACCGGGCTGCCGATGGTCACGCCGTGCCGGAGCCCGCCGATGACCTCGATCTCGTCCTGCTCGAAGGACATCCGGGCGCCCCGGCCGTAGCCGAGCCGGCGCCGGGCCAGCTCGCCGGAGATCTCCGCGGTGGTCACCTCGATGCCGGCGGGCACCCCCTCCAGCAGCGCGACGAGGGCGGGTCCGTGCGATTCACCTGCAGTCAGCCAGCGCAACACAGCGGTCAGTCTGTCACGCCCGGTGTCCGACACCTCGCACTGCCCGCCGCGTCCCGCCCTGCGGACGCGGCCGTCCGGCCGGCGGGCGCGCGGGGTGATCCCGGGACCCGGGCCGCCCCCGCGCTCAGGCCGCCGTGCGGGCCCCGGCCAGCGCGGCGCGCATCGCCTCCCGAGGCGCGGACACGCCGGTGAACTGCTCGAACTGGCCGACCGCCTGGGCCAGCAGCAGGTCCAGCCCGGAGACCACCCGGCAACCGGCGGCCAGCGCCGCCGCGGCGAGCGGGGTGGGCCACGGGTCGTAGACCACGTCGAAGAAGACGGTCGCCGGCCGCCAGTCGAAGTTGTCCGCGAGCGCGTCGGCCACGCCCTTCGGCACCGTGGAGACCACGAGGTCGGCCCGGGCGTGCGCCGGGTCGCCGTCCCAGGGCGCGCCCACCAGCGGGATCCCGACCGCCTCGGCCGTCGGCCCCAGCTCCCGCACCGCCTCCGGGCGGCGGGCCACCACGGTCACCTCGGCCGCGCCGATCCGGGCCGCCGCCGCGACGGCCGCCCGGGCGGTGCCGCCCGCACCGAGCACGGTGACGGTGGCGCCCGCCGCGCAGCCGGCGGCCGTGAGCACGTCGACCATGCCCGCGACGTCGGTGTTGTCGGCGTACCAGGTGCCGTCCGGCCGGCGTACCAGCGTGTTGGCGGCGCCGACCGCCGCGGCGACCGGCGAGGCCTCGTCGGCCAGCGCGAGCGCCGCCTCCTTGCCCGGCATGGTCACCGACAGGCCGGCCCACTCCGGGCCCAGGCCCGCGACCAGGCCGGCCAGCTCGTCGGCCCCGCAGTCGATCCGGGTGTACGACCACCCGGTCAGCCCGGCCGCCGCGTACCCGGCGTTGTGGATCACCGGGGAGAGCGAGTGGGCGATCGGCCGGCCGGCCACGGCGGCCTTCATCAGGTGCAGTTCTCCCCGGTGAGCACCTTGTTGTCGCACATCTGCTTCTGCAGCTTCCGGAAGTCGGCGTCGTTCGAGCCGTAGCCCATCGTGCCCTTCTGGTCGACCGTCATGAAGAAGATCCAGTCGCCGGGCGGCGGCTCCAGGGCGCCCTTGAGCGCGGCCTGGCCCGGGTTGCTGATCGGGGTGATCGGCAGGCCCGCCACGTTGTGCGTGTTGTACGGGTTCTTCAGGTCGTTGATCTCGCTCTGCAGCAGGTCGTCGGAGTCCTTCGGGTCCTTGCCCTGGAGGCGGAAGTAGTAGTTGATGCCGCTGTCGATGCCGAGGCACTTGCAGCCGATCTTGCCGGCGTAGACCCGGTTGTAGATCACCCGGGACACCTTCGGCAGGTCCACGGCGTTGACCGACTCGGCCTCGGCGATCGAGGCGGTGATCAACGCCTCGTACGGGGAGATCTTGCGCTCCTTCTGCGCCCGGTCGACGAAGTCGAGCTCCTGGGTGACGCGGAGGAACTCGTCCACCATCATCGACAGGATCTGCGCGGCGGTGGCCTTCGGCGGGATCTCGTAGGTGGACGGGTACAGGAAGCCCTCGATGCTCTTCGGGCCCTTCTTGCCGTCCTGCCGGTTGAACCAGAAGGCGGGCACGCCCAGCTTGACCGGGTCCTTCGCGGCGTCCTGGAAATCCTTGACCGGGATCTTGGTCTGCTTGGAGAGGATCTGGTAGATGTTCAGGCTGATCGTGCCCTCGGGGATGGTCACCCCGTTGATCACGCGGCTCTTCGGGTCGAGCATCAGCGTGATTACGTCCGCGGCCTTCATCTGCTTGCGGACCTTGTAGCGGCCGACCTGGATGTTCTTGCTGCGCGAGTTCGCGTCGGCGGCCTCGATGAACGCCTTGGTGCTCTTCACCACGCCCGCGTCGTAGAGGCTGTTCCCGATGTCGGTGAGCGTGTCACCGGACTTCACCTCGACCAGCGCCTCGCCCGTGCCGGGGCCGTCGTAGTCGGGGGTGACGAAGTGGTTGCGGATCCGGTCGAAGCCGACGTAGGCGCCGCCGCCGATGCCGCCCAGCAGCACGAGTGCCATCAGCAGGGCGAAGATGGTCTTGCCGCGGCCGCCGCCCGACTTGCCGTTGCGCTTGCGCACGGCGCCGCGCCGGTGCCGGCCCTTCTCCCCCCTCTCCGCCTCGTCGAAGCCCAGGTCAAGATCGTCGATCATTGCGTCCGCCTCCGCTGCGCGTCCAGCCAGCTCTGCAGAATCTCCACCGCGGCGGCCTGGTCGACCACCGCCCGTTGGCGCTTACCCCGGACGCCCCGTTCGGCCAGCCTACGACTCGCCACGACGGTCGACATCCTCTCGTCCGTCAGCGTCACCGGAATCGGCCCCATTACATCGGCCAATCGGTCAGCGTACGCCGAGACGTTCGCCGCGGCCGGGCCGTGCTTTCCGGCGAGGTTGACCGGCAGGCCCACCACGATCTCGACCGCCTCGTGCTCCGCGGCCAGCCGGACCAGCTCGGCGATGTCGGTGGGCACAACGTCCGGCTCGGCCGTCAGGTCACGGGCGAGGGTGACCAGCGGGGTGGCCAGGATGCCGTGCGGGTCGGAGCGGGCCACCCCGACCCGGACCTGGCCGACGTCGACGCCGAGCCGGACACCACGGGACAGTTCAGCCATCTACCGGACACCTTCTCCCCGGTACGGGCCAGGGCGGACCGAGCGGTCCGCCCTGGCTTCCATCGGTGCGCACATCAGGCGTCGGCGATCGCCTTCTCAACGGTGGCCAGCAGGTTCGGCGCCTCGGCGGCGGGCAGGCCGCCGCCCTGCGCGAGGTCGTCACTGCCGCCGCCCCGGCCGGAGAAGGCAGCCTTCACCAGGTCCTTCGCGGTCAGGCCCCGGCCGCGGGCGGCCTGGTTCACGGCCACCACCAGGGACGCCTTGCCGTTGGCCCGGGCGGCCACGGCGACCACGGCCGGGCGGGCCGGGTCGATCCGGCCGCGGATCTCCTGGGCCAGGGTCCGCACGTCGTTGCCGGCCGCGCCCTCGGGCGCCTCGGTGCCGACGTACGCGACACCGCGAACGTCCTTCGCCTGCGCCGCCAGGGCCGCGGCCCCGCCGAGCACGAGCTGGGCGCGGAGCTTCTCAAGCTCCTTCTCCGCGTCGCGGAGCTGGGTGACGGTCTGCTCCACCCGGTCGGCGACCTGGTCGCCGGGAACCCGGAACAGCTCGGCCAGCCGGGACACCAGCAGGTGCTCGCGGGCCAGGAAGCCGAAGGCGTCCATGCCCACCAGCGCCTCGATCCGGCGCACACCGGAACCGACCGACGCCTCGGAGAGGATCTTGACGAGGCCGAGCTGGGCCGAACGCGCCACGTGGGTGCCGCCGCACAGCTCCCGGGCGTAGTCGCCGACCTCGACGACCCGGACCCGCTCGCCGTACTTCTCGCCGAACAGGGCCATGGCGCCGATCCGGCGGGCCTCCTCCTGCGTGGTGATGAAGGCGTGCACCTCCAGGTCGGCCAGGAGCACCTCGTTGACCTGCTGCTCCACGTCGTGCAAGACGCTCGGCGCCACCCCGGTCGGGGTGTTGAAGTCGAACCGCAGCCGGCCCGGCGCGTTCAGCGAACCCGCCTGGGTGGCCGACTCCCCGAGGAAGTTGCGCATGGTCTGGTGCACCAGGTGGGTGGCCGTGTGCGAGCGGGAGATGGCCCGCCGGCGGGACACGTCGATCTCGGCGTAGCCGGTCTCACCGGCCCGCACCTCGCCGCGGAGCACCTTGGCCCGGTGCACGATCAGCCCGGGCACCGGCTGCTGCACGTCGAAGACCTCGAGCTGGCCGCCGCCGACCGTGATCAGACCCTGGTCGGGCTGCTGGCCGCCGCCCTCGGCGTAGAACGGGGTGGTGTCGAGCACCAGCTCGATCGTGTCGCCCTCGACCGCCGCGGCCACCTCGGCGCCACCGGACAGCAGCGCCCGCACCCGGGACTCCCGGGTCAGCTCGGTGTAGCCCGTGAACTCCACCGCCCCGCCGCCGTCGAGCACCGACCGGTACGCCGACACGTCGGTGTGCCCGGTCTTGCGCGCCTGGGCGTCGGCCTTGGCCCGGCTGCGCTGGTCGGCCATCAGCCGGCGGAAGCCCTCGGCGTCGACCTGGAGGCCCTGCTCGGCCGCGATCTCCAGGGTCAGGTCGATCGGGAAGCCGTACGTGTCGTGCAGCTGGAACGCCTTGTCACCGGAGATCGACGCCTGCCCGGCCGACTTGGTCTCCGCGATGGCGGTGTCCAGGATCGTGGTGCCCGCCCGCAGGGTGGCGAGGAACGCGTCCTCCTCGGCGTACGCGTACTGGGAGATCCGGCCGAAGTCCTCGGCCAGCTCCGGGTAGGACGGTGCCATGCAGTCCCGGGCGACCGGCAGCAGCTCGGGCAGCGCCCGGTCCTGGTAGCCGAGCAGGCGGACCGCCCGGATGGCCCGGCGCATGATCCGGCGCAGCACGTAGCCGCGGCCCTCGTTCGACGGGGTCACGCCGTCGCCGATCAGCATGAGCGCGGTGCGCACGTGGTCGGCGATCACCCGCAGCCGCACGTCGTCCGGGTGCGACTCGCTGGCCACGTGGCCGGAGTGCGCGCCGTAGCGCTTCCCCGTCAGCTCGGCGGCCCGGGCCAGGATCGGCCGGACCTCGTCGATCTCGTAGAGGTTGTCGACGCCCTGGAGGATCGAGGCCATCCGCTCCAGGCCCATGCCCGTGTCGATGTTCTTCGCGGGCAGCTCGCCGAGGATCGGGTAGTCCTCCTTGCCGGTGCCCGGGCCCCGCTCGAACTGCATGAAGACGAGGTTCCAGAACTCCATGTAGCGGTCCTCGTCGACCGCCGGGCCGCCCTCGCGCCCGTACTCCGGGCCGCGGTCGTAGAACAGCTCCGAGCAGGGGCCGCACGGGCCGGGGATGCCCATCGACCAGAAGTTGTCCGCCTTGCCCCGGCGGACGATCCGCTCGGCGGGCACGCCGACCGACCGCCAGATCTGGAACGCCTCGTCGTCGTCCAGGTAGACCGTCGGCCAGATCCGCTCCGGGTCCAGCCCGAAGCCGCCCGCCTCGACCGGCTTGGTGACCAGGTCCCAGGCCAGCGGGATGGCGCCGTCCTTGAAGTAGTCGCCGAAGGAGAAGTTGCCGTTCATCTGGAAGAACGTGCCGTGCCGGCTGGTCTTGCCGACCTCGTCGATGTCCGGCGTCCGGATGCACTTCTGCACGCTGACCGCGCGCCGGTAGGGCGGGGTCTGCTGTCCCAGGAAGTAGGGGACGAACTGCACCATGCCGGCGTTGACGAACAGCAGGTTCGGGTCGCTGATGGCGGGCAGCGGAGCGGACGGCACCACGGTGTGGCCGTTGGCCTCGAAGTGCGCGAGGTACCGCCGCTTGATCTCCGCCGTCTTCATCGCTGGTGCTCCTCCGGAAAAATCTCTCGGTCACCGATCCGCGGGTCCTCCCGCAGGTCGGCGAACTGGTCGTCGTACGCCTCGCCGCGGGCGAAGGCCTCGTGGATCTCGTGCTCGCGCTCGGCCATCCCGGCCCGGACGTCGTCCACGAAGCTGCGGACCGACTCGACGAGACCGCCGGCGGACTCGGACAGCCCGCTGGCGATGCCCGCCGGCGTGTACGCCTGCGCCGTCTTGGTGGCCTTGCGGACCACCAGGACGCCCACGGCCAGCCCGATGCCCAGCCAGAACAACCGCCTCATGCTCTCATCCTCACGCTGTTCGCCGGCCGGGTCAGCGGTTGCCGCGCCTGGCGGCCCGGCGCTGCTGCTTGATGGTGTCGCGCACCTCGCGCTCGGTCTCCGCGTGCCGGCGGGCGGCGGCGGCCTTGCGCACGCCGTAACCGAACGCGGCCACCTTGACCAGCGGGTTCGCGGCGGCGGCCGAGACCACGGCGGCCAGGTTCGCCACGTTGGCGGTGACGTTCTGCGCGTGGGTGGTCATGGTGTCCACCTTGGCGAGTTGGAGGTTGACACCGTCGAGGGAGGTCTGCACCTGCTCCAGGGCGGTGTTGACGTTCTTCACCGTGGTGTTCACGTCACCGAGCAGCGGCGCGGTGCGGTCGTTCAGGTCGGCGATCATCCGGGTCGTCGCGTCGACGGTGTGCCGCAGCCGCAGGATCGGCACCGCCAGCACGAGCACCAGCATCAGGAACGCGCCGGCCGCGATCAGCGCAGCGATCTCTCCACCACTCACGCGCATGTCCTCCTCAAGCAGTGTCCCGGGGCCCGACGCCCCGGGACGCGCGACCGTACCTACCCGGTCCGTCCCCTGCCGACCCCTGACCGGTCGGCGGGCACCGGACGGGCCCCGCCAGCCCCAGACCCTACCGTCCGTGATGGAAACCGGCTCACGACGGTGAGGGTGTCGCCTCGCCGAGCGGATCGTCGGTGAGGGTCGGGTACGGGTCCTCACCGGTGAGTGACGGATCGGTGCTCGGCTGTGGTCCGGTGCGCTCGTCGTCGATCGCGTTGCGCACCTTCACCGACACCAACGAGCCGGTGCACTTCCCCGCTGCGGGCGCGGGGGCCGGAGACGGCGCGGACTCGCCCGCCACCGGTGCCGGCACACAGGTGGGGTCGCGCACCCAGAGGTCGAGGGTGAGTTCGTCGCGGCGCCAGCAGGTGTAGCTCCCCTTGACCTGCTGCTCCGGACAGCGGTCCACCTTCCAGCGCCGCCAGCCGTCCTTCGACAGGGCCGCCTCGTAGACCGGCGCGGTCTCCTTCCAGGCCTTCTGCGACTCGACGGTGCGTTCCCGCAGCCGGCAGTCCTGAAGGCACCATCGGCTGCCGCTGACGTTGTCGACGGTCTTCGTCGCCGCCCAGGACGGCACGCTCAGCGCGTCGAGGGTGTCGAAGACCGGGTCGCGGCTCAGCGTGCGCAGCCCGAAGTAGAGCGGCACCGCGCCGAGCAGCACCAGGCTGACCAGGGCGAGGATGCCCATCCGCAGCCGCCGCCGCTCGCGCATCTGCCGGCGGATCTCGGAACGGGCGCCGCGCAGGCCACCCACCGCGTCGTCGGGCTCCCCCGGCGCGGCCTCGGCCCGGCGCAGCGCCGGTCCGGCGCCGTCGCCCGGTCCCGGCCGCGCCACCGCTGGCTCCCCCGGCGGTACGACCGCGGCGGCCCGCGCCACCGCCGGCTCCCCGGGCGGTACGACCGCCGCCGCCCGCGCCACCGCCGGCGCGCCGGGTCCCTGCGGCGCGGCGCCCGGATTACCGGGTCCGGGCCGGATGGGCTCCGGCGGAAGCGGGTTCCCCCGGCCGGGCGTCCGCTCGTCCGGCCCCGCGGGGCGGGCCACCGAGGCGGCCGCCCGGGCCACCGGGGGACCACCGGGCGCGGTGCGCGGCTCGCCGGCCGGGTTCAGGTCGCCGGCCGGGTGCAGGTCGCCCGTCGGCACTCCGCCGTCCGGGCGGCCCGGGCCGCGGGCGGGACGACGCGCGTCGCCGCCGGCCGCTCCGGGGCGCACCGGCGCGGCGGGACGACGGCCGGCGTCGGGACCGGTCCGCTCCGGATCGCCCGCGGCCGGGAAGCCACCGGCCCGGGCCGGGTCGCCGGCCGGACCACGTCCGCCGGGACGGTCGCCGGTCGGCAGGCCACCCGTGCGCGCCGGGTCACCGCCGAGGGGGAAACCGCCGGTGCGGGCGGGGTCGTCGCCGGGCGGGCGCCCCCCGGGCCGGGAGGCGGCGGCCGTCAGTCCGCCGGTGCGGTCGTTGTCCGGCCGGGCGGCGCCACGGGCACCGTCGCCGGGGGCGGCCGGGCCGCCGGGCCGGGCCGGGTTGCGGGCGGGGCCCGGCTGATCGGGCTTCACGGGTGGCACCGCCGCACCGGCGCGTCCGGCCGCGCCACGGTCGGTACCGGCCGGCCCACCGCGCTGCGCGGCAGCCGGATCGTCGGCCGGCCCACCGCCGGGGCGGCGCACCACCGGCATGGCGGGGTCGCTGTGTGCGGTGCGTCCGGCCTGCCGCAGCCAGTCGGCGGGCCGCTCGGGCCGCTGCGACCGTGGCTCGTCGGCGGCCTCGCGGGCCGCGCGTCGCGGGGCCGGCGGAGCGTCGCCGGTTGCGCCGGGCCCGGCCGGGGCGTCTGGTACGGCCCGGCGACCGGGCGGAGTGTCGGGTGCGGCACGGCGGCCGGGCGCGGGCGGGACGTCGCCGGGGGCATGGCGGCCGGCGGCCGGCGCCGTGTCGTCGGGAACGCCGCGGCGTCCCGGCGCTGTTCCGGCATCGCCCCGCCGACCGGCCGGCATCGCGGCCTCGTCGGGAGCAGCACGCCGGCCGGAGCTCATCGCGGCCTCGTCCGGAGCAGCACGCCGGCCGGACGTCATCCCGGCCCCGTCCGGAGCGGTCCGCCCGCCGCGCGGCGCGGCGGTCGTGTCCGGCCCGCCGCGCCCACCGGCCGGCGTCGGGTCGCCGGGAGCGGCCCGGCGACCGGGCGGGGCCGCCGGACCGTCGGGCGCCGCGCGCCGGCCGGTCGGCGGGACGTCGGCAGCAGGCCGGGGGCCGGGTGCGGCGCCGGCCGGGGCGCGGCGCGGGGCCGGGGTGGGTCCGTCCGGGCGACGGCCGGCGTCGGGACCGGCGCCGGGCACGGGCGGGGCGTTGCCGCTGCGCGGCACCGCCGGCTGGTCCGGTTCCCCGGCCCGGCGGCGGCCACCGGGCGGGCCGCCGGCACCGTCCACGGTGGGCATGCCGGCGGTGGACTGGTCCGGGCGCTGCGGGGCGCGGCCACGCCGCGGCTCGGTGTCGCCCGGCTGCGTCCCGCCGGTCGCCGGGCCGGTGGGCCGGCCGGGCGCGGCGGCGCGCGCCGAGGGCACGCCGGGCTCGACGGCGGCGCGCCGGCCGGCGGCCGGGACGGGCCCGACGGCGGGGTCGGCACCGCCCGCGGCGGCCCGGCGGCCGGCGGTCGGCGGAGCACCGTCGGGGGCGGCCCGACCGGCGGCGCCCGGGGCCGGGCGGGCGCCCCGGTCGGTGGCGGGTGGACCCCGACCGCCCCCGGCGGGGGCGCCCCACAACCGGGGCGCCCCCCCGCCCG
>NZ_JBEXLM010000029.1:0-85712 GCF_040609975.1 Micromonospora sp. NPDC004551
GTAATCCGAGATCACCGGATTTGTGACTGTTTTTCAGTCGTGTCCTCTTCCGATCTGCCCCGCGACCGCGAGCCGGACCGGGGTCGGGTCGGCGGGGCGAGGCCCCGGCGACCCGACCGGCGGGTCAGTGGATCGGCACCGGCGTCCGCTGCTCCTCGCCCGCGCCGCCGTCGAGCAGGTGCGACGGCTCACGCCGGCGCGGCAGCAACGCCGCCGGGATGAAGGTGAGCAGCACCAGCCCGAAGCCCACCCAGAAGGTCGTCGCGAAGGAGCTGGCCGCGAAGTCGAGGCCGCGCTCGATCAGCGACGGCGGCACCGGGAACTGCTGGAGCAGCTCCGGCCGCAGCTGCGAACCGATGGCCAGGTCGGCCTGGGAGACCGGGTTGCCGCTCGGGTCGGTCACGCCGGGGATCACCTCGGAGCCGTTCAGCCGGCTGGTGAGGATCACCGACATCACCGCGGCACCGACCGAGCCGCCGATCTGTTGAAGGATGTTGACCAGCGTCGAGCCGCGGGCCACCTCGGCCGCGTGCAGGGTCTTCAGCGCCGAGGTCATGATCGGCATCATGGTGCCGCCCATGCCGAGGCCCATCACGAACAGCGAGCCGCAGAGCAGCCAGTAGGACGTGTGCGGGTCCACCTGGGTGAAGGTGAAGAACCCGGCGGCGATGAGCACCAGCGCGAACGGCACCGTGCGGCCGACCGGCACCTTGTCGGCCAGCATGCCGGCGATCGGCATGGTCAGCATTGCGCCGATGCCCTGCGGCGCCATGAGCAGGCCCGCGGTCAGCGTCGACTCACCGCGGATCTGCAGGAAGTAGCTCGGGAACAGCAGGCCCGCGCCCATGAACGCGATGATGAAGACGAACAGGGTCACCGCGGCGATGGTCAGGTTGCGGTTGCGGAACAGCCGCAGGTCGAGCAGCGGGTGCCGGGGCCGGAACGAGTAGAACACGAAGGCCACCACGAGCACGGCGCCGACCAGCATGGGCAGCCAGACGCTGTTGTCGCGGATCGTGCCGGCCTCCGGCAGCGAGGAGACGCCGTAGAGGAAGAGCGCCAGGCCCGGCGAGAGCATCAGCATGCCGAGGAAGTCGAACGACTCCGAGGGCTCCGGGTTGTCCTTCGGCAGGGCGAGCTGGGCGTAGATCAGGGCGACCAGGCCGATCGGCAGGTTGATCAGGAAGATCCAGTGCCAGCTGGCGGTGTCGATCAGCCAGCCGCCGAGGATCGGGCCACCGATCGGGCCGAGCAGCATCGGGATGCCGAGGACGGCCATCAGCCGGCCGATCCGGTGCGGGCCGGCGGCCCGGGTCATGATCGTCATGCCGAGCGGCATGAGCATGCCGCCGCCGAGGCCCTGGAGCACGCGGTAGCCGATGAGCTCGCCGATCGAGTCGGCGGTGGCGCACAGCCCGGAGCCGATGGTGAACAGCGCGAGCGCCACCATGTAGAGGCGTTTGGTGCCGAACCGGTCGGCGGCCCACCCGCTGAGCGGGATCACCGTGGCAAGCGCGAGGGTGTAGCCGGTCATCGTCCACGCCACGCGGGCGTAGGAGGCGTCGAACTCGTTCTGGAACGTCGGCAGCGCCACGCTGACGACCGTCACGTCGAGGATCGACATGATCGCACCGAGCACGACGACGCCGGCCACCTTGAGGACCGCGGCGTCGAGTTTGTTCGATGTCGCGACAGGTTGCTGGGTCACAAACAGTCTCCTGGTTCGGGTCCGGTCGGGGGCGGTGGCGGCGCCGCGCGCCCGTCGGGGCGCGGGGTGACGTGCGGTGGGGCGGCGTCCGGCAGGAAGCGTAGCCATGGGTTGCGACATCGCGCGGCCGGTTTACCGGGATCACCGGCGACGCGGTAAGGGCTCAGGCCGTGGCGCGGTGGTCGCGTGGATTGACGCCACGGACCCGCTTGAAGGCCGTGCTGAGTGCGAAAGGGCTGCTGTAGCCGACTCTGCGGGCCACCGCGGTGAGAGTCAGCCCGGTGTCGCTCAGCAGGTCGGCGGCGAGCGTGAGGCGCCAGTTGGTGACGAAGGTCATGGGCGGCTCGCCCACCAATTCGGTGAACCGGCGGGCGAAGGCGGCCCGGGAGGTGCCGGTGGCGGCAGCGAGGCCGGCCACCGTCCAGGCCCGGGCCGGGTCGTGCTGGACCAGCCGGACGGCGTGGCCGACGACCGGGTCGGCGTAGGCGCGGTACCAGCCGGGCGGCTGCGCGCCGGGGCGGGTCAGCCAGGTGCGCAGCACCCCGATGACGAGCAGGTCGAGCAGCCGGTCCAGCATCGCCTCCTGTCCGGGACCGTCCCGGTCCAGTTCGGCGGCGAGCAGCGCGACGGCCGGCAGGTCGCCGTCGGCGGCGGTCAGCACCACCAGGGGTGGCAGGGCCGCGAGCAGCCCGGCGCCGACCGCGCCGCTGGTGGCGTACGTGCCGGTGAGCAGGGCGGTCGCGCCGTCCGGCCGGGTGCCCCAGGTGCGCAGGCCCAGCGCCATGGTCTCGGTCAGCTCCTGCCCGCCGAGGGTGGTGCAGCGCTGCCCCGGGTGGATCACCACCTGCGGCGGGGTGTCCGGATGGTCGGCCACCGTGTACGGGTCGGGCCCGCGCAGCACGGCCACGTCCCCGGGGCGCAGCAGCGTCGGCGCGCCGCCGTCGGGCACCACCCAGGCGTCGCCCCGGACCACGGTGGTGACGCTCAGCGGGGCGGCGTCGCGCACCAGGATCGACCAGGGCGGGTCCATCACGGTACGGAGCAGGAAGGCGTCCCGGGCCCGCAGCCCGCGCAGCACGTCGGCGAGCACGTCCACCCGGTGAGCGTAGACGCTCGCGTATGGTTCGGGGCGCTTCGGCCATGGAGCGTCCAGCGCCCCCGGTGTCCAATGGTCCTCATGATCGCTTCGAGCATCCGGGCCGGCGTGCTGCTGCTGGCCACCGTGACCACGGGTCTGATGGCGGGGCTCTTCGCGGCCTTCGCGTACGCGGTGATGCCGGGTCTGGCCCGGGTGGACGACCGGGCGTTCGTCGCCGCCATGCGCTCGATCAACCAGGCCATCCTCAACGGCTGGTTCGCGCTCTGCTTCGGCGGCGCGCTGGTCTGCACCATCGCGGCAGTCCTGCTGCACCTGCCCGCCGGGCGGCGCGGGCCGCTGCCCTGGCTGATCGCCGCCCTGCTGCTCTACGTGCTGGTGCTCGCGGTGACCGCGGCGGTGAACGTGCCGCTCAACGACCGGCTGGAGGCGGGTGCCGCGAGGCTGGCCGACCCGGCGGAGCTGCGGGCGGCCTTCGAGAGCGCCTGGGTGCGCTGGAACGTGGTGCGGGCGGTGCTCAACACCGCGGCCCTGGGCTGCCTCGGCTGGGCACTGCTGGTCGCCCGGTCGCTGCCGGGCTGACCGGCGTGCGGGTCAGCGGGCGCGCAGCTTCGTCAGCAACGCGACCTCGGCGGTGCGGGACCGTTCGATCCGGCCGGCGAGGTCGCGTACCCGGGCGCTGGTTCCGGCCTGGACCTGAGCGCCGGCCAGCTTGGCCGCGGTCCGCTGGTGGGTGGCGAGGACGTCGAGCAGCACCCGGTCGGCCTCGCCGGGCGACGCGGAGCGCAGCCGGGCCAACCCGGCGGCGGCGTCGCTGTGCCCGGAGTGGTCGTGCCGCTCGGCGGCCGCCACGGCGGACGGTCCGGCCTCGCGCAGCCAGCGGCGCATGGTGGCCAGCTCGTCGGTCTCGGTGACCCGGACGGCGTCGATCAACGTGCGGATCTCGGGATCGGTGGCGCGGTCCAGCCCGAGGCCGACGATCTCCAGGGTCTGCTCGGTGTGCGCCACCATCATGGCCAGGAAGAGCGCGTCGATGCCGCTGGTCGCCGTCTCGGCGGCCGGCCCTGGACGGGTGGCGGCGGTCGGCGCCGGCTGGCCGGTGCAGCCGCCGGCGACCAGCAGCACGGCCAGCAGGGCGGCGGCGAGCGGGCGGCGCATCGCGGTCCTCCGATCGGCGTTCCGGCGGGTGCCGGGTGCGGCGCACGCGGAGCGTGGCCGCACCCGATCGGTCAGAGCTGGAGCCACAGCGCCGGCACGTTCGGCGGTTCCCACCCCGGGATCGCGGTGTGCGCCTGGCGGCAGCGGTAGGTCAGGCCGTTGTACGTGACCGTGTCCCCCACCTGGTAGGCACGCCCGGCGGTCCAGGTGCCGCCCGGGGCCGGCGAGCTGGTCGGGGTGGGCGTGGGACGCGGGGTCGTCGGCGACGGGGTGGGCGTCGGCGACGGGGTGGGGTTGCCGCCGCCCCCGCCGATCTGGAGGTCGACGCAGGAGTAGAAGGCGTTCGCCGTGTCGGCGATGTTCCAGACGGCGAGGAGCTTCTGCCGGCCGGAGAAGCCACCGAGGTTGACGGTGTGCGACACGGTGGCGTCGGGCTGGCGGCCCCCGCCGTCGACGACCGCGACCCGGGTGTTGCCGATCCAGTACTCCCAGTTGGACGTGGCGTGCCGGGCCGTGTTGACCCAGGTGAACGTGACCGTGCTGCCAACGGAGGTGGCGGGCCAGCCGCGGCTGTCGTCGTTGAGCACGGCGAACTGGGCGATGCCGGCGTGGCAGCTCTTGAGGCCCTTGGGCCCCTCGACGCTCTGCGGCTCGTACTTGATCTGGCCGCAGTCCGGCACCCGGTTCTGGGCGCAGAGCGCCTGGCGGCTGGGGGGCGAGGACACGTAGCCGTGTGCCTGTGCGGGGGCGGCGACCGCCAGGGTGGCGGTCACGGCGCCCGTGGTGAGCAGGGGCAGGGTGATTCTTCGACGCATGGCGGCAACTCCTTCGGGGCGGTGGGAGGAGATGCCAATGAACATAAATTAAACCTTGTTAACAGTAAAGACTCCTGTCTATAAATTAAGCCTCGCACGCAGGCCCGCTTGAGCACCCCGGCACCACCATGGGATTCTGGTACGTCGATGGCTCAGCGCGGGGCCGATCGTCGTTCCAGGGCACCCGGACACCGGGAGGGCGACGCAGGACAGACGATCGCCCGATCCCCGAAGGACCCCGCATGAGCAGAACCCCGTCCACCCTCCACCGCCTCGCGGCGTACGCGGCGAGCCTGCTGCTCTCCGTCACCGTGCCCGTCGTCCTCGACCACCCCGCCGCCGGCGCGGCGGCCGAACCCGTGACGGTGACGGTGAACGCCCGCGCCGGGCTGGCCACCGTGCCGGACACCGCGCTCGGCCTCAACCACGCCATCTGGGACCAGCAGCTCGGCAGCACCGGGACCTCGGACCTGCTCCGGGCGGCCGGCGTGAAGATGCTGCGCTACCCCGGCGGCTCGTACGCCGACATCTACCACTGGCGGACCCACACCGCGCCCGGCGGGTACGTCGCCCCGAACACCGACTTCGACACCTTCATGGCGGCGGCCCGGCGGGTCGGCGCCCAGCCGATGATCATCGCGAACTACGGCACCGGCACCCCGGCCGAGGCCGCCGACTGGGTGCGGTACGCCAACGTCACCAAGGGCTACGGCGCGAAGTGGTGGACGGTCGGCAACGAGAACTACGGCAACGGCCACTACGGCTCGGCCTGGGAGGCCGACGACCACCCGGACAAGAGCGCCAGCCAGTACGCCCGCCTGGTCGTCGAGTACGCCGACGCCATGAAGGCGGTCGACCCGAGCATCAAGGTCGGCGCGGTGCTGACCATGCCGGCGAACTGGCCGGACGCGCTGACCGCCGGCGCCGACCCCGGCCCCTGGAACCAGACCGTGCTCTCCCTCGCCGGCCCGAAGATCGACTTCGTGGACGTGCACTGGTACCCGGGCGGCACCGCCGCCGAGTCCCTGGCCCGGACCGCCCACCTCCCCGACGCCGCCTGGCTGCTGCGCCGGCAGATCGCCCGCCACGCCGGCCCGGACTCCGGCCGGATCGGGATCAGCTTCACCGAGCTGAACGTCGGCGCCGGCCAGAACACCCAGCCGGGCGCGCTGTTCCTGGCCGACGCCTACAGCGGGCTGCTGGAGCAGGGCGTCTTCACCGTGCAGTGGTGGAACGTGCACAACGGGATCGGCACGGTCTCGGAGGTCGCCGGGCAGACCGACTACGGCGACTTCGGGATGCTGTCCAGCGGCGGGTGCACGGCCGACGGGTCGGTCTGCGAGCCGCCGTTCAACACGCCGTTCGCGCCGTACCACGGGCTGTCCATGATGAACCTCTTCGCCCGGGCGGGTGACCAGCTCGTCCGCGCCGGCACCGACCAGCCCCTGGTCACCGCACACGCGGCCCGCCGGCCCGACGGCAGCCTGGCCGTCCTGCTGCTGAACAAGGACCCGGACACCGCCCACCCGGTGGCGATCGACTACGCCGGCTTCACCCCCGCGGACGAGGCGCCGACCGTGCACACGCTGACCAACGGTGCGGGCGGTGTAACCACTGGCCGGTCCGGCGACGCGACCAGCCGGACGCTGCCGCCGTACTCGCTGACCACGCTCGTGCTGCGCCCGGCCGGCGCGGCCGGCTCCCGTCCCGGCGCGCCGGGACGGCCCACCCCCGGCGCGGTGACCGACCGGACGGCCACCCTCTCCTGGCCGCCGGCCGCGCCGGGCGGCGCGCCCATCGCCAAGTACGAGGTGTACCGGCAGCACGGGGCGGTCAGCGAGCAGCTCGGCGAGACCGCCGGCACCTCGCTCACGGTCGGCAACCTCGAACCGGGCGCCCGGTACACGGTCAACGTGCTCGCCCGGGACACCGCGGGCCGGGTCTCCTGGTCCTCCCCGCCGCTCACCTTCGCCACCGGCAGCCCGGCCGCCAGCACCTGCGCGGTCCGCTTCCACCCGGACACCGACTGGGGCAACGGCTACGTCGCGACCGTCGACGTCGTGAACACCGGCCCGAGCACGCTCGACGGCTGGACGCTGACCTGGACCTGGCCCACCCCGTGGCAGCAGGTGAGCAGCGGCTGGAGCGCCAACTGGTCGCAGGTGGGCACGCAGGTCCGGGTGACCAGCACCGCCGACAACCGCCGGCTCGCCGCCGGTGGGGGCAGCGCCAGCGCCGGCTTCGTCGGCGCGTACAGCGGGCCGAACGTGCCGCCCGGCGCGTTCCGGCTGAACGGCACCGTGTGCACCGTCACCGGGTAGACCAGCGGCGGGTCAGCCCCGCCGGGGTGGCCTGAGCCGGCCGTCGGCCGCCGACGGGGTCCGCGGGCTCCGTCGGCGGCCCGCGCCGCCCGGCCGGCGCGGGGGCGGGACCACGTGCGGGCGCAGCCGCGCGGCCGGCGCCGGCGGATCCGGTGGCCGGCGCGGCACACCCGGCCGGGGCAGCACCGCCAGGATCAGCCCGAGGAGCACCACCGCGACCACCCCGTCGAGCCAGTAGTGGTTGCCGGTGCCGACCACCACGAGCAGGGTGAGCAGGGGGTGGGCCAGCCAGAGCCACCGCCACCGCCCGGCGGTGACCGTGACCAGCGCGACGGCGACGGCCACCGCCCAGCCGACGTGCAGGGAGGGCATGGCGGCGTACTGGTTGCTCAGGGTGTCGGCCTCGGGCGGGCCGTAGACGGCGGGGCCGTAGCGGCTGCCGGTGTCCACGAGGCCGGTGAGCGCCGTCATCCGGGGCGGGGCGAGCGGGACGAGGACGTGCAGGGCCAGCGCCGCCGCGGTGAGCGCGGCCAGCGCCCGGCGCAGCCATCGGTAGTGCACGGGATGGCGGAGGTAGAGCCAGATCAGGCAGAGCGCGGTGGCCGGGAAGTGCACGTACGCGTAGTAGCAGTTGGCCAGCCGCACCGGCAGTTCGTGGACGAGCAGGGGCGCCTGCACGGCGGCCTCGTTCGGCAGGTGGAGCAGCCGTTCCAGCCACCAGATCCGTTCCCCGTTCGACCGGGCGGTGGCCGACCGCCCGGCCACCGCCAGCCGACCCGCCTTGTACGCGAGGAACAGCACGGCGACGAGGGCCAGTTCACGGACCGCCCGGCGCACCGCACCGGCCGGCCGCGTCTCGCCGGCCACCGGCGGTGGTGCGGGCTGCGTGATGTCCACAGCGCCTCGATTCGGTCAGGACCGGCGTACGCCGGCCCGGGTGGGCACGGGCCAGGGCCGCCGCCGGAATCGGCGACGGCCCTGGGACGACGGTGCGTCAGCGGCGGGCGCGTTCGCCCGGCCCCGTGACGTCGACGGCCACCTCGTCGAAGGCGGGCGCCCCGTCGACCGCGTCGGCCGCGACGGCGACCGAGCGGGCGGTGTCGGGCAGGTCCAGGCTGGACCGCAGGGTGACCGGCTTGAGGAGCAGCGCGGCCAGGATCCCGACGACGGCGATGGCGGCCGAGATCAGGAAGATGTGCCCGGTCGCGTCACCGTAGGCGGCCCGCACAATCTGCTGCACCGGCGCGGGCAGGGCCGCGAGGTTCAGCGTGCTGCCGCCGCTGCCGCCCGAGGCGGGGATCCCGAGCGCGGTCAGGTCGTGGGTGATCCGGTCGGTCACCTGGCGGGCCAGGACCGCACCGAGCACCGACACGCCGATGGTGCCGCCGAGCGAGCGGAAGAACGCCACGCTCGAGCTGGCCGCGCCGATGTCCTTGAGCGCCACCGTGTTCTGCACCGCGAGCACCAGGTTCTGCATGGTCATGCCGACGCCCACGCCGACGATGAACATGGCGGCGCCGACCAGGACGAGCGAGGTCTCGTGGTCGATGGTGCCGAGCAGGGCGAAGCCGATGACCAGGATGATCGATCCGGCGACGATGTACGGCTTGATCTTCCCGGAGGCGGTGATCAGCCGGCCGGCGACGATCGAGGAGAGCAGCACGCCGGCCATCATCGGGATGGTGAGCAGGCCGGCCTCGGTCGGGCTGTAGCCGCGGCCGATCTGGAAGTACTGGCCGAGGAAGACCGCGCCGCCGAACATCGCCATGCCGACCGCGAGGCTGCCGAGGATGGCCAGCGCGGTGGTGCGCTCGCGGACGATCTCCAGCGGCACGACCGGCTCGGCGGCCCGCGACTCGACCAGGACGGCCAGGGCGAGCAGCAGCACCGAACCGCCGACCATCGCGCCGGTCTGCCAGGACAGCCAGGCGAACGAGTCGTCGACGAACGAGATCCAGATCAGCAGCAGGCTGACGCCGGCGGCGATCAGCGTGGCGCCCAGGTAGTCGATCTTCACGTTGTCGCGGCGCGTGGTGGGCAGGTGCAGGGTGACCTGGAGCAGGAACAGCGCGATGATCGCGACCGGCACGCCGACGAAGAAGCACCAGCGCCAGCCGAGCCAGGAGGTGTCCACGATGAGGCCGCCCAGCAGCGGGCCGCCGACCGTGGCGAGGGCCATCACGCCGCCGAGGTAGCCGTTGTAGCGCCCGCGCTCGCGGGGCGGGATCATCGCCGCGATGGCGACCTGGACCAGGGCCTGGAGACCGCCGACGCCGATGCCCTGGAAGGCGCGGGCGGCGATGAGCTGGCCGGCGGAGTGCGCGAAGCCGGCCGCGACCGAGCCCGCCAGGAAGACCACGATGGCGACCTGGATCAGCAGCTTCTTGTTGAACAGGTCGGAGAGCTTGCCCCAGATCGGGGTGGTCGCCGTGGCGGTGAGCAGGGTGGCGGTGACCACCCAGGTGTACTGGGTCTGCGAGCCGTTCAGGGCTCCGATGATCTTCGGTAGGGCGGTCGAGACGACCGTGCCGCTCAGCATGGCCACGAAGAGCACCAGCAGCAGGCCGCTGAGGGCTTCCAGCGTCTGCCGCCGGTTCATGGGCGCGGCGTCCGCCGTGGCGGTGGGTGCGCTCATCGCGCGTCCTCCAGGTTGTCGTGTCGGTTGAGGGCGACCTCGAGGTCGCGGGTGAGGCGGCCGAGTCCGGCGGACAGGGCCGCCACCTCGTCGGGGGTCCAGTCGGCGAGCGCCCGGGCGAGCACCCCGCCGTACCAGTCGTAGGCCTCGGTCATGGCGGCCCGGCCGGCCGGGGTGAGCGTCAGGTGGCTGGCCCGCCGGTCCTCCGGGTCGGCGCGCCGGTCGACCAGGCCGTCGGCGACCAGGGCGGCGACCGCCCGGCTGACCGTCGACGGGTCGAGCCGGCTCCGCTCCGCCAGGTCCCGGGCGTGGCAGCCCGTGGTGCCGTTCTGGTCGATGTGCCGGAGCAGGCCCACCAGGCCGGGTGGCGCGGCCGGCCGGTCGTCGGCGCGCCGCTGCTTGAGCAGCCGTACGCCGGTCAACAGGTCCTGCAACCGGGCGACGAGTTCTCGGCTCGTGGCGTCCACTCTTCCCCTCCCCTGCCTTGGTTGCCCCAAGCAATCATTCGCGAATCTTGCGCAGTAGGCAAGTTTGCTCATTGAGAAACGGATCACGTACGCTGGGGAGCCATGGAGGAGGCCACCGGGCTGCGCGAGCGGAAGAAGGCGGCGACCCGCCTCGCCCTGCACGAGGCGGCACTGCGGCTCGCCGCCGAGCAGGGACCCGACCGGGTCACCGTCGAGGCGATCGCCGACGCCGCCAACGTGTCCCGGCGCACGTTCTCCAACTACTTCTCCAGCAAGGAGGAGGCGCTCTTCCACGGCGACACGATGCGGCTGCGCCGGCTGCTGGACCTGATCGCCGAGCAGCCGGCCGACCTGGCGCCGTGGGTGGCGCTGAGCCGGGCCACGCTGCGGCAGGCCGACGAGATGTACGACGAGACCGCCGAGTCCTGGCTCGACCGGCGCCGCCGGCTGCACGGCAACCCGGGTCTGGTGGCGCACCAGGTGGCCGCGTACACGGCGATCGAACGGGAGCTCGCCGGGGAGATCGCCGGCCGGCTCAGCGGCCCCGACGTGGCGCTGCGCGCCCGGATCCTCGCCGCGACCCTCCTGGCCACCCTGCGGGTCGCCGTCCAGCAGTGGATCGAGCAGCCGGACCACCCACTGGCCGACACGCTGCGGGCCGCGCTCGCCCACGCCGCCCCCGCGTCCGGCTGACTGTCACAGGGTGGGGCTAGCGTCCGTGGCGTGGTGACCGTCGACGACGTCCGCGCCCTGGCCCGCACGCTGCCCCGCACGAGCGAGCACCTGATCCACGACCGGGTCAAATTCCGGGTCGGGGCGATCGTCTACGTCGCCTTCAGCCGCGACGAGCGGAGCATGGGCTTCGGCTACCCGAAGGAACAGCGGGACGGCCTCATCGCGGCCGACCCTGGGCTGTTCTTCCTGCCCCGTCCCTCCGACCTGCGGTTCAACTGGGTCTGCTGCCACCTGCAACGGCTCGACCACGCCCAGATGACCGAGCTGGTGTGCGAGGCCTGGCGGATGGTGGTGCCGAAGTTCCTGGCCCGCCAGCGCCTGGGCGGCTGAACGGCGACCGGGCCGGGCACGGCGGTCGATTCCGGCCCGCCGCCCGGGCCGCCGCTGACAGACTCGGGCGATGGGCCGCGACGGGTGGGGCAAGGGGCTGGGTCCCGCCGTGCGGATCGCCCCCGCCGCCCGGGTGGACAAGTTCGAGATCTTCTTCGACCTCGTCTTCGTGGTGTCCTTCTTCATCATCACCCGGGCCACCGCCGCGAACGTGACCGGGCGGGAACTGCTGCACGCCATGCTGGTCCTCGCCGTGCTCTGGTGGTGCTGGGTGGTGCACAGCGCCGTGGCCACGCGGCTCCGGCTGGGTGAGGGCTTCCTCCCGGTGCTCATGGTGATCGGCATGATTGCCCTGTTCACCTTCGCGCTGGCCCTGCCGCAGACCTTCGGCAGCCTCCAGCAGGGCAGCGCCGGGCCGATGCTGGTCACCGTCAGCTACGTGGTGATCCGTGCCGTGCACCTGTCGCTGTACGAGTACGCCACCCGGGGCGACCCCCCGGCCCGGCGCAAGGTCTGGCAGTTCGTCCCCGAGGTCCTGATCACCACCTGCCTGCTGCTGGTCGCGGCGCTGCTCCCGCAGCGCGTGGCAGACCCCGACCTCGGGCTGTGGCTGCGCGATGGGCTCTGGATCGCCGTGGTGGTCATCCAGTACGCCAGCGGCCTGGTGGGCGGCACCGAGGGCTGGCAGATCACCTCCGCCGAGCACTGGACCGAGCGCTACGACCTGATCCTGATCATCGCACTGGGCGAGTCGGTCATCTCGGTCGGCGTCGGCGGCAACCTGCTCGGCAAGCCGGTCACCTGGCCGGCCATCCCGGCGGCGATCTGCGGCATCCTGTTCACGGCGGCGCTCTGGTGGGCGCACTTCGACATGATCGGCCCGGCCGCCCGGATCGCCCTGCACGCCGCCGAGGGCCGCCCGCGCGTGGCGATGGCCCGGGACGCGTACGCCTATCTCTACCTGCCCATGATCGCCGGGGTGATCCTGTTCGCGATCGGAGCGGAGGAACTGGTGCGGACGATCACCGACCCGGCCGGCGGAGTGGCGGAACGGGCCCACGGACCGGCCGTGCCGCTGCTCTTCGCCGGAGTGATGATCTATCTCGCCGCCGACATGGCGTTCCAGGCGCGCACCCTGCAGACCGTGTCCTGGAGCCGGATCGGCGCCCTCGCCGCGCTCGCCGTCGGCCTGCCGGTCGCCCGGCACCTCCCCGCGCTGGGCGCCCTCGGCCTGCTCACCGCGATCTGCGTGGCGCTCGTCGCCTACGAACTGGTGACGATGGCGGACGCCCGCGCCGCGCTGCGGCGAACGATCCACGAGGAGAAGGCCAGCCAGGAGGCGGGCGAGGCAGCCTTCCGGGCCCGCTGGCACGACGGCGGCTCGGGCTCGCCCGCGGGCTGACCGGCCCCGCTCGCCAGGGTGGGACGCGACCCTTAGAGTCTCCGCGTGATCGAGATCGCCACCGAGGTCGACCTGTCCCACCCGCCGGCACGGATCTGGCGTGCGCTGACGGAACAGGCGCTGCTCGCCAAGTGGTTCGCCGGCAGCGAGTCGCTGGGCGACCGGACGCTGCTGCGGACCGCGGGACTGCCCGGGTACGACGCCGACACCGAGGTGGAGGTGGTCGAGCTGCGCGCGCCGGAACGGCTGGTGCTGCGCTGCCGCGAGGCGGACCGGAGCACCCGGCTGGCCTGCGACCTGACCCCCATCGGCCACGGTTCGCGGCTCTCCGTGCGCGAGGTGCTGGAGGAGGGCGACTGGGACGCCGACCAGCGCGCCGAGCAGCACGAGCGGGCGGTGACCGGACGGCTCCCGGCGATCCTCGACTGGCTGGCGTTCCAGGAGATCGACCTACGTCGCGCCGAGGGCGGGCTGACCGCCGAGCTGCCGGTGATCCCGCCCGGTGCGGCGCGCGGCCGGACCGGCCGGCGGCGGGCTCTGCTGCTGGCCGGGGCGCTCGCGGTGCTCGGCGTGGCTGCCGGGGTGACGGTGTGGGCCGGCCGGCCCGCGCCGACCGCGCCGGCCGCGCAGCCGGTGTCGACACCGTCGTCGCCGCCGGCGGTGTCCTCCGCGAGCAGCACGTCGCCGCAGGCCAGCCCGTCGCGGCCCACGCCGTCGGCCACCCGCCGCAGCGTCACGCCGGAGGCGACCGCGTCGGCCTCCCCCACCCGGACGACCAGCCCCAGCCCTTCGCGTGCCGCACCGCTGGCGGCGAGCTACGAGACGGTCTCCGACCGGGTCTTCGGCTACCGGGGCCAGGTGCTGCTGAGCAACCCCGGCCCGGCGGCGCGGCCGGACTGGGCGGTGACCGTGACGCTGGGCGACGACGCCACGGTCGGCAGCGTCAACGGGGCCGAGGTGAAGCAGGACGGGGCCGTGGTCACCTTCACCGGGGCGGCGCTGCCGGCGGGCGGCTCGGTCACCATCCGGTTCGACGTGCGGGACCCCGACCTGACGGCCACGAAGCCGGAGGGCTGCTCGGTGGACGGCGCGGCCTGCAGCGGGCTCTGATCGGGCCGGGCCGCGTCAGCAGAACCAGCCGTCCTGTACCCAGCCGCGCCGGTTGACGTGCCCGCCGCCGGGAGGAGTGACCCTCCCGGCGGCGCCGCTGACCCGAGGGTCAGTTCCGGGTGATGGTGAAGGTGCTGGTCGTGTTCCTGATGTCCTGGTAGTTGTCGGTCAACCGGAGGTTGGTGAAGGTGGCGGAGCCGACCGCCGGGCCCTGCCCCGGCTCGGGCATCTCGTTGACCCAGATGCCGAAGCCGGACTTGGCGTCGAACGCGTCACCGCTGCGCCGCGCCCCGGAGATGGACACGTTGGTCAGGACCGTGTCGGTGACCGGGTTCTCCGGCTGTCCGCCGGTGTACTTGGTCTGGAACATGATCCCGGAGTACGTCGGGTCGACGATGTCCACATCGGAGATCCGGATGCCCCGGAACTCCTTGGAGGCGGAGAACAGCCACATGGCCGGGAACGTCTGCTGCCCCCAGAAGTGCCCGCCCGCCCGGATCAGCGAGACGTTCTGGAACTGGGTGGGCGGGCTGGCGCCGAACCCGACGAACGGGTAGCCGAAGTCCAGCGAGCTGATCGTGATACCCGAGTACGTCAGCATGTCGGCGATGTACAGGTTGCGGAAGACGTTGTCGTAGCCGCCGTACACCGCCACCCCGGCCGCCCGCCACGTCAGCGTGGCGGTCAGGTTCTCGAACACGTTGCCGTGGTTGCCGCCCGCGCCGCCCTGGTCGGTCGCGGAGAACAGCGCGAAGGCGTCGTCGCCGTTGGAGCGGCCCTCCGAATTGGTGACCAGGTTGTTCGTGCTGGCGTTGGTCATGTTCACCGCGTCGGCGAAGGTGTCGCGGAACCGGCTGTCCCGGATGGTCAGCCCGCTGACGCTCACCCCCCAGTACGCGCACACGGTGTGCTCGACCCAGACGCTGTCCAGCGTCATGTTGTCGACGTCCTTCAGCTCGCCCCACACCTTGCCCGGACCGTCGATCCGGTTGGTGTAGTTGCCGAAGAACGCCAGGTGGGCGAACGTCGACCCGCTGGCCGAGGACTCGACCCGGAAACCGGCGTCGGTGTTCTGCTGGTTGGTGGGCGTCTGGAAGCGGGTGTACCACATGCCCGCGCCGACCACCCGGACCGCCTTGCCGTACACCTGGAACTTCTGGGCGGTGTCGTACGTGCCGGGCGGCAGGTAGACACCGACCAGGGTGCCGGTGGTGTCCATCCGGACGGCGTCCAGGGCGTTCTGCACGTCGGCGTGGCTGAAGCCGTTCGGCACCTTGTAGCGGGCCGGGTCCGGATTGGCCCGCGGCGACACCAGCTCGGTGTTGACGAAGTCGATGGCGTACGTGGTGCTGTTGGCCGGGTCCTTTTGGAGCCGGATGGTGGCGCCGGCCGGGACCGTGGAGTTCAGCATCACGTTGGCCTCGTCGTACAGGTGGCGGGGTGCTCCGGCGCCCGGCGAGTCGCTGGGGCCCGCCTCGGCCCCGTAGAGCCAGATGTGCTTCGAGGTCAGGTTGATGGGCTTGTGCAGCACCCCGTTGACGTAGATGTTCAACGTCGAGTCGATCCCGCCCCCGCCCGGCGCGTCCGGGATGGAGAAGCGGGTGACCAGGGTGTTGGTGGCCGACCGGGTCGTCCACTCGACGTACGCGCCGGTGGTGTTCAGGGTGACCGCCCGCCGGCCGGAGGCCTCGCCGGCCAGGTCGCCGATGGTCCGGTTCGGCCCGAGCACCTGCGCCCCGCCGCCGATCCGGCCGTCCTCGGCCTCGTACATGTCGTACGGGACGTTCGCGCCCCGGCCGACGAACAGCGGCCGGTCGCTGGTGTTGTTCTGCTGCTTGACCGGCAGCTCGTTGGCGTCGGTGGCGAGCACGACCCGGACGGTGTACTTCCCGTTCGCCGCCGTCCAGCTGCCCAGGGCGACCGCCGGGCTGGTCGCCCCGGCCGCCAGGGTGCCGCTGTACGAGCCGGTCAGCGTGCGCACCACCGCGCCGGTGTCGCTGAGCACGGTGAGGGTGATGCCGTGCGCCCCGGCGGCCGAGGCGACCGTGCCCTGGTTGCGGATCGACACCGAGAAGTTCACCGTGGCGCCGGCGCTCGGCGTGCCGGGCGACCAGCTCACCGCCCCGGCGACCAGGTCGGAGCTGGGCACCGGGCTGACCGTGAGCGAGGCCGTCCGGCTGTTGTTCGACTCGTTCTGCTCGATGACCGTGTTCGCCTCGTCGGCCGTGGCGGTCACCTCGTAGGTGCCGGCGTCACGGGCGCCGATGTTGAGGGTGACGGTCGCCGAGGCGCCGGCCGCGAGCGCGCCGACGGCCGCGGTGCCGACCTTCGTCGTACCCAGGGAGAAGGTCACCGCGGAGGCGGCGGCCGGGGCGGTGCCGGCGTTGCGGACGGTGGCGGAGAGGGTGACCGCGTCGGTCTCCACCGGCGCGGACGGCGCCGCGGACAGGGCGGTGACCGTGAGGTCCGGGTTCGGCGCCGGGGTGCCGATCACCTGGAACTCCGCGACCTGCCCGTTGGAGGAGCCGGAGTTGGCGGTGAACTGGAGCCGGACGTCCGCGGCGGTGGCGCTGACCGGGATGGTCACCGTGTTGCTGCTGGTCGGGCTGAACGAGTACGTCGCCGAGCCGACCACCGAGGTGAAGCCGGACGCGGACTGCTCCCGGCCGAGCACCTGGAAGGTCTGCGTGCGCGGCCCCCAGACCGGGTCCGGGTTGAGCTTGACCACGATCGCGCTGATGCTGGCGTTGGCGCCGAGCGCGACGGTCAGCGTGCTCGGGTACGCCCCCGGCGCGCCCTCCCAGTAGGTCGTCACGTCGCCGTCGTTGGCGTTGACCGCGTTGAACACGTGCACCACCGAGGAGGCGGTGATCGGCTTGCCGACGGCCAGGTTGGTGCCGCCCGGGGTGCTGCCGGTGCGGGTGACCGTGTTGGAGGTCGCCGAGACGTTCCCGGCGGCGTCCCGGGCCCGGACGTAGTAGGAGACCGTGGCGCTGTCCGGCTGGCTGTCGGTGTAGGTCAACGTCGAGCCGTTGACGCTGCCGCGCAGCGCGTTGTTGGCGTAGACGTCGTAGCCGGTGACCCCGACGTTGTCGGTCGACGCCGTCCAGGTCAGCCTGATCTGCCCGGCCGCCGGCTGGGTGTACGCCAGGTTGCCCGGCGCGGTCGGCGCCGTGGTGTCCCCCGTGTTGCCGGTGCGGGTGACGGTGTTGCTGCTGCCCGACTGGTTGCCGGCCGCGTCGCGGGCCCGGACGTAGTAGGAGACGGTGACGCCGGCCGGCTGGGTGTCGGTGTACGTCAGGGTCGACCCGCTGACGCTGGTGCGCAGCGTGCCGTTGGCGTACACGTCGTAGCCGGTGACCCCGACGTTGTCGGTCGACGCCGTCCACGTGAGCCGGACCTGGTCGGCGGCGGGCTCGGTGAGGGCCAGGTTGCCGGGGGCGCTCGGCGCCTGGGTGTCGCCGGTGGCCGGGCCGTAGACCTCCAGCTCGGCGAGCTGCCCGGCGGGCCAGCCGGTGTTGGCGGTGAACAGCAGCCGCACGTAGCGGGTGGTGGCCGTGCCGAAGGTGACGGTGACCGTGTTGCCGCTGCCCGGGTCGAACGCGTACCCGGCGGAGCCGGCGAGGGTGCCGAAGGTGGACCCGTCGGTGCTGCTCTGCACGGTCAGCGTCTGGGTGCGCGCCGGCCAGCCGGCGGGGAGCTTGAGCACCACCTTGTTGACCGCCACGGCGGCGCCGAGGTCGACCCGGAGCCACTGCGGGAACGCGTTGTTGGCGCTCTCCCAGTAGGTGGCCGGGTTGCCGTCGTTGGCGTTGCCCGCGCCGTAGACGTCGGAGTGGCTGCTCTCGGCCATGGTGCGGCCCAGGGCCAGGTTCGTGGAGGCGCTCGCCGCCCCGTACACCTCCAGCTCGGCGAGCTGCGCGGCGGCCCAGCCGGTGTTGGCGGTGACGGTGATCCGGACGTGGCGGGTGCTGGTGGCCGGGAAGCTCAGCGCGACCGTGTTGCCGCTGCCCGGGCTGAACGTACGCCCGGCCGAGGCGAGCAGGGTGGTGAAGGTGCTGCCGTCCGTGCTGCCCTGCACCGACAGCGTCTCGGTGCGGGACTCCCAGCCGGCGGGGAGCTTCAGCACGACCTGGTCGACGGACTGGGCGGAGCCGAGGTCGACCTGGGCCCACTGCGGGAACGTGCCGGCGCTCTCCCAGTAGCTGCCGGCGTTGCCGTCGGTGAGGTTGCCGGCGGCGTAGGGGCCGTTGACGCTGCTGGCCGTGGCGGTGCGGCCGAGGGCGAGGTTGGGGCCGCCGGCCGCGGCGGCCGGGGACGGGGGCGGGGCCGTGACGGCCAGCGCGACCGCGGCGAGCACCGCGACCAGCCGGGTACGGAATCTGGACATGGTGGAGGGACACCTTCTTCCGGGGACGTGGAGAGGTGGGTGTGGTGGGGGGTGGACGGGGTCCCCGCCGCGCCGCGGGGACCCCGGGGCGGTCAGGTGGCGTACACCTCGAACTCGCCGAGCTGGCCGGCCGGCCAGCCGGTGTTGCCGGTGAAGGTCAGCCGCAGGTGCCGGCGCCCGGCGGACGGGAACGTGATGGTGGCGGTGTTGCCGGTGGCCGGGTCGAAGGTGTAGCCGGCCGACGCCTTCACCGTGGTCCAGGTCGACCCGTCGGTCGAGCCGAGCACCGACAGCGTCTGGGTGCGGGTCTGCCAGGCCGACGACGGTGGCAGCTTCAGCACGATCCGGGACACCGGGTACGTGGCGCCGAGGTCCACGGTGACCGACTGCGGGAAGGCGTTGTTGGCGCTCTCCCAGTAGGTGCCGGCGTTGCCGTCGACCGTGTTGGCCGCGCCGTACACGTCGGCGTGGCTGGTCTCGGTGACCGGCCGCCCGGCGGCCAGGTTGCCGCTCGGCGGCGGCGGGGTGGTGGTCGGGGGCGGCGTGGTGGTCGGCGGCGGTGTGGTGCCCGTGCCGCCGTAGACCTCGAACTCGGCGGCCTGGCCCGCCGGCCAGCCGGTGTTGCCGGTGACGCTGAGCCGCAGGTGCCGCCGCTCCCCCGACGCCAGCGGGATCGTCACGGTGTTGCCGGTGGCCGGGTCGAAGGTGTAGCCGGCCGACGCCTTCAGCGTGGTCCAGGTCGACCCGTCGGTCGAGCCGAGCACGGACAGCGTCTGCGTACGCCGCTCCCAGCCGGCCGGCAGCTTGAGCACGACCCGGTCGACGGTACGCGCGGCGCCGAGGTCCACGCTCAGCGTCTGCGGGAAGGCGTTGTTGGCGCTCTCCCAGTACGTGCCGGCGTTGCCGTCCACGGCGTTCGCCGCCGCGTACGTCTGGGTGCTGCTGGAGGCGGTGGCCGGGCGGCCGAGCGCGAGGTTGCCGCCCGACGGCGGCGGGGAGGTGGTCGGGGTGGGGCTCGGCGTCGGGTTGGTCGGGGTCGGGGTGGGCGGCGTGGACGGCCCGTTGCCCCACTGCGGCTCGGGCCACGGCCCGCAGTACGGGTTCGCCGAGTACCAGCCGGAGTTGCCGGTGCCCTGGGTGATCTGGAAGCCGCTGCCGACGCAGTTGTACATGGGGTTGGCCTGGGCGATGCCGGTGGCCCGGACGTTGGTGAAGCTGACCTGGCTGGGCGCCTGCACCTGGAGCGCGAAGGTCCCCGCGCCGTCGATGCGCACGTTGTTCAGGCTGATCCCGCTGGTCTGCCCCTCGATCCAGTGCAGGGCGGCGTAGGAGCTGTCCAGGATGTCGGTGTCGGTGACGGTGATGGTGGCGCCCTGGATGGGCTCGTTGAGCGCCGAGAACCAGAGTGCGCCGACGCCGAAGCGCCAGTTGTAGTCGGAGTTGCCGTTGCGGATCAGGGTGTTGCGGGCGAGGGTGATCGTGCCGGCCACCGCGGTCGGGCCGTTCACGCCGGGATAGCGGTTGGCCACGTGGATGCCGCCGCCGTTGGTGACCGAGTCGGCGGTGACGTTGTCGGTGATCCGGATGTCCCGGCCGCCGTAGGTGACCAGGTTGTTGGCCAGGATCGTGACGCCGACGGTGTTGAAGGTGAAGGAGTTGTTGACGTTCGGCACGTTCTGCGCCCACATGGCGAGGCCGTCGTCGCCGGTGTTGCGGACGAAGGTGTTGGTCACCGTGGAGTTGGTGACACCCCAGTGGAAGTTCACCCCGTCGGCGGTCTGGTCGAGGATCCGGCTGTTGCGGATGGTGAAGTTGTCCATGGGGCCGTCCATCCAGGCGCCGACCTTGGTGTGCTGCAACCAGAGGTTGTCCACCACCGAGTTCGACATCGCCCCGCCGAGGGCGTTGACCTGGTCCTCGTCGACCCGCTCGCGGATGTCGCCGATGATGGCGAAGTCCCGCAGGGTCACGTTGCGGCTGGGCCCGCCGGCCTCGTGTGGGCGGATCTCACCGCCGTAGCCGCCACCGGGAACGTACTTGCCGTAGATGCCGGCGGCCCGCTTGCGGTCGGTGGGGTGCCGGCCGCCGAGCACCGAGTACCAGGGTCCGGCGCCGCGCAGGGTCACCCCGTCGACCACCACGTGGTCCCAGAGGGTGAAGGTGCCGGCGGGGATCCAGACGGCCTTCCCCTGCGCCTTGCCGGCGTCGACCGCGGCCTGGAACTTCGCCGTCGAGTCGGTGGCGCCGCTCGGGTCGGCGCCGAAGTCGGTGACCACGTCCAGCACTCCGGCGGGCTTGGCGATCTGCCCGCCGACCAGCTCGAAGTCGGCCAGGTCGATGGTGAACGTGGGCGACTGTGCGGTCGAGGGGACCTGGAGGCGGATCTTCGTGCCGGCCGGGTACGTGGTGCCGAACAGGGTGCGGGTCTCGTCGTAGAAGTGGTGCGGGTTGGTGTCGCCCGGGTTGTTGTTGAACGGGTAGCCGCCGTAGTACCAGCCGTACCGGGAGGTGACCGGGACGGACTTGACCAGGGCGCCGCCGGCGCGCAGGTCGATGCTGGCGTCCCGGCCGGTGCCGGCGGCGTTGTCCGGCAGGCTGTACCGGAAGGTGACCGCGTTGGCCGGTGCCGTGAGGGTGAACTCGACGTACTCGCCGACGGCGTCGAGGGTGACCGCCTCCCGGCCGGAGGCCTCCGACGGCAGGGTGCCGTAGTGCCGGTCGGGGCCGATCCGGGTGCCGGTATGGACGGCGTTCTCCGCCTCCTGTTCCACGAAGGGCACGGTGGCGCCGCGACCGGCGATGTCGAACGGGGACAGCCCGGCGGCCCGGGCCGGGGTGGCGGTGGTGGTGAGCGCCACGACGGTGACGGAGGTGGCGGCCAGCGCGGCGCCGGCGAGGACGGCGAGCCCCGCGCGGAGCCGGCTGCGGCGGGGATGGTGCGGGGTGGTGTGATCGGCCATGAGGGGTGCGCTCCCTTTCGTCGGATGGCCAGGTCCCCCGTGCGGTGCGGTGGTTCCTCCCCTCCTTCCTGGTCGGGTGGCGCGGCGGGCGGCGCCGGCGGCCGGGCCGCCGGCGCCGGGGACGGGTCAGCCGGTGCGCAGCCAGACCGCGGTGTCGGGCGGCAGCCGGTCGTCGTCGAGCGGTCCGCTGGCCAGCAGCAACGCCTCGTGCGCGGGCAGCGGCACGGCGGTGGCGGAGAGGTTGACCAGGCAGGTGAAGCCGGGCTCCCGGGCGAACGCGAGCACCCGGTCGGGGGCGGGTAGCCAGGTGAGCGCGCCGTCGCCGAGCGCGGCCTCGGACCGGCGGATCGCGATGGCCGCCCGGTAGAGCTCCAGCATCGAGTGCGGGTCGCCGGTCTGGGCGCGGACCGTGCGGTCCTTCCAGTCGGCCGGCTGCGGCAGCCAGGGCCCGGCCGCGGCGCCGTCGGGGCTGAACCCGAACGGCGGCGCGTCCCCGGTCCACGGCAGCGGCACCCGGCAACCGTCGCGGCCGGGGTCGACCCGCCCGGAGCGTTCCCACATCGGGTCCTGGCGCAGCTCGAACGGGATGTCCTCGACCTCCCAGAGCCCCAGCTCCTCCCCCTGGTACACGTACGCGGCGCCGGGCAGCGCCAGGGAGAGCAGCGCGGCGGCCCGGGCCCGGCGGGTGCCCAGCTCCAGGTCGGTGGGGATGCCCTCACGCTTGGCCGCGAAGCTGAACCGGGTGTCCGCGCGGCCGTAGCGGGTGACGTGCCGGGTGACGTCGTGGTTGGAGAGCACCCAGGTGGCCGGGGCGGCGACCGGCGCGTGCGCGTGGAGCGTCCCGTCGATGCTCTCCCGCAGCGCCGACGCGTCCCAGGCGCAGCCCAGGAAGTCGAAGTTGAAGGCCGCGTGCAGCTCGTCCGGGCGCAGGTAGTTGGCGAACCGCTGCCGGTCCGGCAGCCACACCTCGCCGATGAGGGCCCGGTCGCCCGGGTAGGAGTCGGCGACCCGCCGCCAGCTCCGGTAGATCTCGTGCACCCCGTCGAGGTCGCGGAAGGGGTGCGGCCGGTCGGGCCGCGTCTCGGGCAGCGTGCCGTCCTTGACCAGCAGCCCGGCCGAGTCGATCCGGATGCCGTCGACCCCGCGGTCGAACCAGAACCGCAGGATGTCCTCGAACTCGGCGCGCACCCGCGGGTGGTCCCAGTTGAAGTCCGGCTGCTCGGGGGCGAACAGGTGCAGGTACCAGTCGCCGGGGGTGCCGTCCGGGTTGACGGTCCGGGTCCAGGTGGGGCCGCCGAACTCGCCGACCCAGTCGGTGGGCCGCTCGTCGCCGTTCGGGCCGCGACCGGGGCGGAACCAGAACAGCTCCCGCTCCGGAGCGTCCGGCCCGCCGGCGAGGGCCGCCTGGAACCAGGGGTGCGCGTCGGAGCAGTGGTTGGGCACCACGTCGACGATGATCCGGATGCCCAGTTCGTGTGCCTCGCCGATCAGCGCCTCGGCCTCGGCGAGGGTGCCGAACACCGGGTCGATGTCCCGGTAGTCGGCCACGTCGTAGCCGGCGTCGGCCATCGGGGAGGGATACCAGGGGCTGAACCAGATCGCGTCGACGCCGAGCTCGGACAGGTAGTGGAGCCGGGACCGGATGCCGGCGAGATCGCCGATGCCGTCGCCGCCACCGTCGGCGAAGCTCCGCGGGTACACCTGGTAGATCACCGCTCCACGCCACCACGGACCACTGTCTGCTGTGGACACGAGCACCTGCTTTCTGCGTCGGTACGTCGGCGGGTTCGCCGGACCTGGATGTGTCGGGCGAACGGTCGTCGGTCGCCGCGGGAGATGTCGCCGGTGTCCGGCGGGGTCAGCCCTTGAGGCTGCCGGTGGTGAGGCCGGACATGATGTTGCGTTGGAAGATCAGGAAGATGATGACGGTCGGGATCGCGGCGATGACCGAGGCCGCGATCACCACGTTCATGGGGGTGCCGCCGGAGAAGGCGTAGATGCCGACGCTGACCGTCCGAGTCTCCGGCGACGGCATGACCAGCTTCGGCCAGAGGAAGTCCTTCCAGACCGCGGTCACCGCGAAGATCGCGACCACGCCGAGGATGGGGCGCGACATCGGCAGGATGATCGACCAGAGCGTGCGCAGCGGGGTCGCCCCGTCCACGAAGGCCGCCGCCATCAGATCCTCGGGGATCGAGTCGAAGAACCGTTTCAGCAGGAAGATGTTGAACGCGTTCGCGACCAGGGGAAGCCAGATGGCGAACGGCGAGTCGAGCAGGTTGAGGTGCAGGATCGGCAGGTCGATCACCGTCACGTACTGCGGGACGATGAGGACCATCGCCGGGATCATGAGCGTCGCCAGCATCAGGCCGAGGATCGCGTTGCCGAAGACCGGCCGGAGCTTCGACAGCGAGTACGCCGCCGCGGTGTCCAGGACGAGTTGGAACAGCACCGCCCCGGTCGCGTAGTAGAACGTGTTGAACAACAGCTTGGCGAGATCCAGGTTGGTCCACGCGTCGACGTAGTTCTGCGGCTGCGGGTCCTTCGGGAACATCGACGGCGGGGTCTGCGCGATCTCCTGCCCGGACTTGAGCGCGCCGGTGACCATCCAATAGAGCGGCCCGATGAAGACGAGCGTGAACCCCACCACGACGACGACGAGCAGCGTCCAGTAGATGATCCGGCCGCGTCCCCGATCGAGCTGGGCCTGGGAGATGAGGGTCCGGGTCCCGGAGTCCTGTGCCATTCCTCGTCCGTCCTAGTCCTGTTTCGCGGTCAGCCGCACGTAGACGGCGGAGAAGCCGGCCAGCACGACGAGCATGATCACGCCGAGCGCCGCGGCGCCGTTGAGATCGTTCTGGAAGAACCCGTGCTGGTAGATGAGGTACGCGACCGAGGTCGCCGAATCCCCCGTGCCCGCCCCGTTGGCGAGGATCAGCGGCTCGATGAACAGCTGCATGGTGGCGACGATCTGGAGCATCGCGAGGAGCGCGAGGATGAGCCGGGTCTGCGGGATGGTCACGTGCCGGATCCGCCGCCAGATCCCGGCGCCGTCGAGTTCGGCGGCCTCGTAGAGTTCGCCGGGGATGTTCTGCAGCGCCGCCAGGTAGATCAGCACCGCGCTGCCCATGTTCATCCAGGTCGACGCGAGCACCATGGCCGGCATGGTCATCCCGGGTGACTGCATCCACTCCGACGTCGGCAGGTGCAGCGCGGTGAGGATCGCGTTGAACAGCCCCGCCTCGCTGGGGTCGTAGGCGTAGAACTTGAAGAGGAACAGCGCCGAGGCCGGCGGCAGCATCACCGGCAGGTAGACCAGGATCCGCAGGTAGCCCTTGGCGTGGCGGAACTCGTTGAGCAGGATCGCCACGAAGAACGGCACCGCGTACCCGAGGACGAGCGCCAGGACCGTGAAGTAGAAGGTGTTCTTCCAGGCGGTCCAGAAGCTCGGGTCGTCGATGATGCGGGCGTAGTTGTCCCAGCCCACCCAGGTGGTCTCGCCACGGCGGGTGCGCTGGAAGCTCATCACGACGCCGCGGACCATCGGGTACCAGGAGAAGACGGCGAAGCAGATCAGGGCCCCGATCAGAAACGCGTGCCCGGTGAGGTTGTCCCGTACCTTGCGGCCGAGGCCCGTCCGCCGACGGCTCGACGGGTACGGCAATTCGGGTCGGCCCGGTGGTCTGGTGGTACCCGGGACGGTGGTGATCGCCAAGGCGTCTCCTGCGGAAGTGGGGTGACGGACGCTGCGGGCGGAGGGTGGGAGCCGGCGCGCGGCCCCCACCCCCGTCGGCTCAGCTGCCGGCCGCCAGCAACTGGTTGACCTTGTCCTCGGCCGTCTTGAGCAGCGCGTCGATGTTCGCGTTCGGGTTCGTCAGCACCCCGGACATCGCCGCGTCGAGCACCGCGTAGACCGCCTGCGCGTTGCGGGGTTCACCCTTGATCGGAACCGGGTTCGCCTCGAAGATCGCGAAGTTCGCGGTGTCGACGTTCGCGTTCGCCTTGCGCAGTTCCAGTTCCTGCTTCTGCGCGTCGCTGCCGTTGGCGAACAGCAGCGGCTGGGGCAGGCCCACCGGGTAGTTCTGCGGCTTGGCCCGGACGTAGTCGAACTGGCCCTTGCCCGGCGTCAGCTTCTGGTAGGCGATCCACTTCAGACCGGCCTTGACCTGCTCGGGCGTGAGGCCCTTCTTGAAGAAGTAGCCCTCGCCGCCTCCGAGCGTCCCCTTCGCCGGCCCGTCCTGGCCGGGCAGCGGGGCCATCGCCCAGTCCTGGAACTTGCCCTGGAACTGGCTGACGATCGCCTGGGTGGCGTCCGGGGCGCCGATGAACATCCCGACCTTGCCCGCGCCCGCGTTGGTCAGCAGGTCACCCCACTGCAGGAGCTGGCGGCTGCCCATGCTGTTGTCGCCGTACCGCATGTCCTTGAGGTTCTGCAGGACCTGCTTGCCCATGGCGTTGTTGAAGTCGGCCTTCTTGCCGTCCTCGGTGAGCACCCGACCGCCCTGCGAGTAGAGCAGGGAGGTGAAGTGCCAGCCGCCGGTGTTGCCCGCGCTGTACTCCGAGTAGCCGGCGATGCCGTTGCCCAGCGCCGAGATCTTCTTGGCCGCGGCCCGGACCTCGGCCCAGGTCTTCGGCGGGTTGTTCACGTCGAGGCCCGCCCGCTGGAACAGGACCTTGTTGTAGACCAGGCCCATCGAGTAGTTCTTCACGGGGACGGCGTAGAGCTTGCCGCCGTCGGTGAAGACCTCCTTGAGCGCCGGGTCGACGCTGTCCCAGGTCGGGACCGTGTCCTTGTTGGCGTACTCCGTGATGTCCATGGCCTGGCCGGAGTCGAGCACCTGCTGGAGATCGGTCATGTACCCGTAGAACACGTCGGTCACCGTGCCGCCGGCGAGGCGGGCGGTGAAGTCCGGCGGGTTGTTGCACTGCTCGCCGACGCTGACGCTCTTGATGATGATGTTCGGGTTCTGCCGCTGGAACTCGACGACGTCGTCGTTCCAGTTCTTCAGCAGCTCCTTCTGGGCGCCGACCGGCTGACAGTCGACGGTGATGGTGACCTTGCCGCTGGCGTCCTTCGCCGCGTCGTCGCTCTTCGTGGAGCATGCCGCGAGGCTGAGCCCCAGGCCGGCCACGAGCGCTATCGCCGCAGCCTTCCGGTACTGCGGTACGGACATCTGTCCATCCCTTCGGGGAACGGGTGCATCCATGGACTTCGCTTGATCTGCCGCGATCGCCACTGCCCGGCACCGAGGCCCGGCTGTGAGTGGAGTCACTGTAGCGAGCACGACTCATTGCGGCAAGGTTTCGATCGTGATGTGAAAGGACACGACTTTGTGACGGCAAATACCGACAGCCCAGCGCCTGGCGTCCCGGTTCCGGCTTTCGTCCCTTTCGGTCCCGAAGCCGGGGCAACGATGAAACGGCCGCCGACCGCAGGGCAGCGGTCGACGGCCGGAGCGTCGTCAGGAGGTCAGAAAGGCGGTTCGGGACCGGACGCCGGCGCGGGGCCCGGAGGGATGGTCAGCGGCGGGGAGCGGGCGCGGTGGAGCCGCGCACCACCAACTCCGGCTCGAACAGCAGCTCGTCGCGCAGCACACCGGCCCCCTCGATCTGGGTGACCAGCAGATCCACCGCGGCCTGCCCCATGGTCTCGATCGGCTGCCGCACGGTGGTCAGCGGTGGGTCGGTGCAGGTCATGAACGCGGAGTCGTCGAAGCCCACCACGGACACGTCGGCCGGCACCGCGCAGCCGAGCCGCCGCGCCGCCCGGATGGTGCCGAGGGCCAGCACGTCGCTGGCACAGATGATGCCGGTGACGCCCCGCTCGATCAGCTTGGCCGCCGCGACCCGCGCCCCCTCCATCGAGAAGCTGGAGCGCTCGACGAAGGCGGTGTCGTCGGCCCAGCCCGCGGCCTGGATCATCGCGGCCAGCTTGCGCCGGGACGGCACGTGCCCCTCCGGGCCGAGCACCATCCCGATGCGGTCGTGCCCGAGCGAGCGCAGGTGCCCGTGCGCCTGCTCGACCGCCACCGCGTCGTCGGTGGACACCCGGGGGAAGCCCAGCTCGTCGACGCCGGCGTTGACCAGCACCACGGGCAGGCCCCGGTCGGTCAGCCGGCGGTAGTGCTCGTGCGTGGCGTCCGCGAGGGCGTACGACCCACCCGCGAAGATCACGCCGGAGACCTGGTGGTCGAGGAGCATCTCGACGTAGTCCGACTCGGAGACCCCGCCGATCGTGCGGGCACAGAGCGCGGGGGTGAAGCCCCGCTGCGCGAGCGAGCCGGTCACCACCTCGGCCAGCGCCGGGAAGATCGGGTTCTGGAGCTCGGGCAGAACCAGGCCGACCAGCCGGGCCCGCTCGCCGCGCAGTTTGGTCGGGCGCTCGTAGCCGAGCACGTCGAGCGCGGTCAGCACCGCGGTCCGGGTCGCCTCGGACACGCCCCCGCGCCCGTTGAGCACCCGGCTCACGGTGGCCTCGCTGACGCCCGCCTTGCGGGCCACCTCCGTCAAGCGTTTCGTCACGGCGGCAATAGTACGTCGAGTTCTTGCAAGAAATGAACAAGGCCCGGCGGCGGCCTTGCCCGGTCCGGGTCCCCGGTCGCCGCCGGAGCCGGTCTCGCGGTCGTCGCCTAGGGCCGCAAGATTCGAACAAACAGGCGCTTGAATATCGACAAACCCCAGGAATAACATGGGGCACCTTTCACGGCGTATGCGCTCAGCCGCGCCGACGCCACCACCGTCTCCCCCGTCCCCCGGTGAAAGTGGGTAGTCCGATGCAGCGGAGCGTGGAAGGCGCGGCGGGCCTGCACCCGGCCGTGCCGATCGCCCGGATCCTCGCGGCGGCAGCCGTCGCCGTCGCGCTGGCCGTACCGTCCGGCAGCGCCGCCCTGGCCGCCGGCCCCGCCGGCCCGACCCCCGTGGTCACCCGGGCCGGGCTCGACCCGGCGCTGGTCGCCGACCGGGGCGCCACCGTGGACTTCGTCGAGCAGGAAGCCGAGCACGCCCGGACCAACGGCACCGTCATCGGCCCGGACCGCGCCGCCTACACCCTGGCCGGCGAGGCGTCCGGGCGGCGGGCGGTCCGCCTCTCCCCCGGCCAGTATGTCGAGTTCACCCTCCCGAGGGCCACCAACGCGATCACCGTCCGGTACAGCATCCCGGACGCGCCGCGCGGCGGCGGGATCACCGCGCCGCTGCGCGTCACGGTGGGACACGGAGCGGCCCGCACCATGACGCTCACCTCCCAGTACGCCTGGCTCTACAACCAGTACCCGTTCACCAACGACCCCGACGCCGACCTGCTGCACCCGGACTGGTGGATCACCGAGTGCGCGTGCGTGCCGGCGGCCACCACGCCCGCGCCCACCATCACCAAGCCGTTCCGGCCGCACCACTTCTACGACGAGCAGCGCCTGCTGCTGGGCCGCACCCACCGGGCCGGCGAGGTGGTCCGGCTGACCGCGCCGACGGGCACGGCCGCGGCGTGGACGGTGATCGACCTGCTCGACGCGCACCTCATCGCTCCGCCCCGGGTGCTGCCCCACGCGGTGAACGTGCTGGCCTTCGGCGCCGACCCGACCGGGCGCCGGGAGTCCTCCGCCGCGTTCGACCGGGCCGTCGCGTACGCCCGCCGGGTGGACCGGACGCTCTACCTGCCGCCGGGCACGTACCAGGTGAACCGGCACATCACCGTGGACGACGTGACGATCGCGGGCGCCGGCAGCTGGTACACCGTCGTGAAGGGCCGCGAGGTCGCCCTCGACACCCCGGCCCCCGACGGCTCGGTGCACACCGGCGTCGGCTTCTACGGCCGCGACGCCGCCGACGGCGGCAGCAGCGACGTCCACCTCTCCGGCTTCGCCATCGAGGGCGACGTGCGGGAACGCATCGACACCGACCAGGTGAACGCCATCGGCGGAGCGCTCAACCACTCCACCGTCGACGGTCTCTACCTGCACCACACCAAGGTCGGCCTGTGGTTCGACGGCCCGATGACCGGCCTGCGGGTCACCGACACGGTCATCGCCGACCAGATCGCCGACGGCCTCAACTTCCACACCGGCGTCACCCACTCCTCGATCTCGAACAGCTTCATCCGCAACACCGGCGACGACGCGCTGGCCATGTGGTCCGAGGGGACCGCCAACGCCGGCAACACCTTCGACCACAACACCGTGCAGTCCCCCGTCCTGGCCAACGGCATCGCCCTCTACGGCGGCGCCGACCTCACGGTCTCGCACAACCTGATCGCCGACCCCGTCCGCGAGGGCAGCGCCATCCAGATCGGCTCCCGGTTCGGCGCCGAGCCGTTCGCCGGTCAACTCCGGATCACCGGCAACACGACGGTCCGGGCCGGCACCTACGACCTGAACTGGAACATCGGCCTCGGCGCCATCTGGTTCTACGCGCTGGACCGCAGCATCGACGCCGACATCCAGGTGGTCGGCGACAGCTACCTCGACAACACCTACAACGCGATCATGCTGGTCAGCGACTGGCCCGTGAAGGACACGGTGTCCATCACCAACGTCCACTTCCGGGACATCCGCGTCGACGGCACCGGCACCTCGGTGGTGAGCGCCCGCACCGCCGGCTCCGCCTCCTTCGCCGACGTGGACGCGCGCAACGTCGGCGCGGTCGGCGTGAACAACTGCGGCTCGTTCCACTTCACCCCGGCCGGGTCGGAGTTCGGCCTCACCGACCTCGGCGGCAACGACGGCGGCTGGCTCGCCCCCTGGCTGCTCCCGAACACCATCACCTGCAACGACCGCCCACCGGTAGTCCCGCCGCCGCCCCCCACCCCGTGGTGACCTGACCCCTCCGACAGCGGCCCAGCGGGTGACCACCCGCCGGGCCGAGGGCCTGGCCGACGAATGACCCCGCGGGAGGGCGAGACGGATTCCCGCACGGTGTGGGAGATCCTCGCGGAGGGGGGACCCCCCCGTGGTGGAGTCAGTCACGGTCGGCGAGCCCCCGAGAGGTTTCCGGGAAAACGCTGACGACACCGCCGACGGCTTCCCGGCTCCCCTCTCCGTGTTCGTGAGCATGTCCTGATGTTCTCGGCCACGGTCGACACCGCCGAGCTGGCCGACGGCGGTCGCCACGGCGATCCGCTGACCCAGACGGTGAACGAGATGGTTCCGCACGAATCCCGCTGCTAGCGCATGGGGGTCAGCTGGTCAGCCAGCGGTGGATGCAGGTGAGCAGGTCCTCCGCGTCGACGGGCTTGGTCACGTAGTCGCTGGCGCCCGAGGAGATGCTCTTCTCCCGGTCCCCGCGCATCGCCTTCGCGGTCACCGCGATGATCGGCAGGTCCGCGTAGCGAGGCATGGCGCGGATCGCGGCGGTGGCCGCGTACCCGTCCATCTCGGGCATCATCACGTCCATCAGCACCAGGTCGATGTCGTCGTGCCGCATCAGCGTCTCGATGCCCTTGCGTCCGTTCTCCGCGTAGACCACGTCCATGCCGTGTAGTTCGAGGATGTTGGTCAGGGCGAAGACGTTGCGGGCGTCGTCGTCCACCACGAGCACCTTGCGGCCGGACAGCTCCCGGACCACCGGGTCGCTGACCGCGCTGCGGTCGGCGGCCGGGCCCGTGAACGACGGCACCCGCTCGGGGGCGTCCGCCGTCAGGTGCAGCACGATCCGCTCCCGCAGCTCGTCGAGGCTGCCGAGGATCTCCAGCGGGCGGTCCGCGGCCAGGCCCTGGAGCAGCGTCTCCTGGCCGCCCGCGAGCGGCTGCCCGTGGTACGCGAGCACCGGCAGGCCACGCAGGTCGGGGTGCTCGTGCAGCGCCCTGAGCAGCGCGGTGCCGTGCTCGTCGGCCGGGTCGAGCTGCACCACGAGCAGGTGGTGCCGGTGCCGGGCGAGCGTGTCCACGGCTCCCTCGACGTCGACCGCCGTCGACACCTCGACCGGACCGCCGGTCTCCGCGGCCACCCCGCGCACCAGCAGGGTGAGCAACCCTTTCTCGTGCGCTTCGAGCACCAGCACCCGCCGCTGCTGCTGCTCGACCCAGCGCTGGGCCTCCGACTCGACGGGAGCCGCCATGGCCGCGATCGGGAGGCCCGCGTCGTTGTCGGGCAGTGGCGCGGTGACCGTGGCGGGCAGGTAGAGGGTGAAGGTGCTGCCCTGACCGAGGACGCTCTCCGCGGTGATCTGCCCGCCGAGCAGCCGGGCGATCTCCCGGCTGATGGACAGGCCCAGGCCGGTGCCGCCGTACCGCCGGCTGGTGGTGCCGTCGGCCTGCTGGAACGCGTCGAAGATGGCGGTCAGGTGCTGCTCGGCGATGCCGATGCCGGTGTCGACGACCCGGAACGCGATGACCGTCTCCGCGGCCGGCATGTCGGCCGGCAGCTCGTCCGGGCGGGCCCGCTCGATGCGCAGCTGCACGCGGCCCTTCTCGGTGAACTTGACCGCGTTGGAGACCAGGTTGCGCAGCACCTGCCGCAGCCGCTGCTCGTCGGTGTGCAGCCGGGCCGGCACGTCGGGGCCGGTGACCAGGTCCAGTTCCAGCCCGCGCGGCGTGGTGAGGGGGCGGAACGTGGCGTCGACGTAGTCGCGCAGGGTGGACAGCTCGAACGTCTCCGGGTTGATGTCCATCTTCCCGGCCTCGACCTTGGACAGGTCGAGGATGTCGTTGATGAGCTGGAGCAGGTCGGCCCCGGCCGAGTGGATGACGGTGGCGTACTCGACCTGCTTCGGGGTCAGGTTGCGGTTGGGGTTCTGGGCCAGCAGCTGCGCGAGGATGAGCAGCGAGTTCAGCGGCGTACGCAGCTCGTGGCTCATGTTGGCGAGGAACTCCGACTTGTACTTCGAGGCCAGCGCGAGCTGCTGGGCGCGGGTCTCCAGCTCCTGGCGGGCCTGCTCGATCTCGGAGTTCTTCGTCTCGATGTCGTGGTTCTGCCGGGCGAGCAGGGCGGCCTTCTCCTCCAGCTCGGCGTTGGAGCTCTGGAGTTCCTCGGAGCGCGCCTGCAGCTCCTCCGAGCGGGCCTGCAGCTCGGCGGCGAGCCGCTGCGACTCGGTCAGCAGCACGTCGGTGCGGGCGTTGGCGACGATGGTGTTGACGTTGACGCCGATGGTCTCGGTGAGCTGGTCGAGGAAGTCGCGCTGGATCTCGGTGAACCGGCCCATGCCGGCCAGCTCGATGACGCCGAGGACCTGGTCTTCGAAGAGGATCGGCAGCACCACGAGGTGCAGCGGCACGGCCGCGCCGAGGCTGGACGACACGGTGACGTAGTCGGCCGGCACGGCGTCCACCACGATGGCCCGCTTGCTGAGCGCGGCCTGCCCGACCAGCGAGTCGCCCAGCGCGTAGCGGCGGCGGGTGGCGTCGTGGCCGTAGCCGCCCACCACCCGCAGGCCGGGCCCGTCGGCGGTCTCGTCGACCAGCAGGAACGTGCCGAGCTGCGCGGAGACCAGCGGGGCCAGCTCGTTCATCACCAGCCCGGCGACCACCTCCAGGTCCCGGTGGCCCTGCATGAGCCCGGAGATGCGAGCCAGGTTGGTCTTGAGCCAGTCCTGTTCCTGGTTGGTCCGGGTGGTCTCGCGCAGCGACTCCACCATGGAGTTGATGTTGTCCTTCAGCTCGGCGACCTCGCCGGAGGCGTCGACCGTGATCGAGCGGGTCAGGTCGCCGGTGGCGACCGCACTGGTCACCTCGGCGATGGCCCGCACCTGCCGGGTCAGGTTCCCGGCCAGCTCGTTGACGTTCTCGGTGAGCCGCTTCCAGGTGCCGGAGACGCCCTCCACCTCCGCCTGGCCGCCGAGGCGGCCCTCGCTGCCGACCTCCCGGGCCACCCGGGTCACCTCGGCCGCGAAGCTGGAGAGCTGGTCGACCATCGTGTTGATGGTGGTCTTGAGTTCCAGGATCTCGCCGCGGGCGTCCACGTCGATCTTCTTGGTCAGGTCGCCCTGCGCCACCGCGGTGGTCACCTGGGCGATGTTGCGCACCTGGCCGGTGAGGTTGTTCGCCATGGAGTTGACGTTGTCGGTCAGGTCCTTCCAGGTGCCGGCCACGTTGGGCACCCGGGCCTGACCGCCCAGCTGCCCCTCGGTGCCCACCTCGCGGGCCACCCGGGTCACCTCGTCGGCGAACGCGCTGAGCGTGCCGACCATCGTGTTGATGGTCTGGGCGAGCACGGCGACCTCACCCTTGGCCTCGACGGTGATCTGCCGGCTCAGGTCGCCCTGGGCGACGGCGGTGGCGACCAGCGCGATGGAGCGCACCTGGTTGGTCAGGTTGTTCGCCATCTCGTTGACGTTGTCGGTCAGGTCCTTCCAGGTGCCGGCCACGTTGGAGACCCGGGCCTGGCCACCGAGCCGGCCCTCGGTGCCGACCTCGCGGGCCACCCGGGTCACCTCGTCGGCGAAGGCGGAGAGCTGGTCGACCATCGTGTTGATGGTCTCCTTCAGGGCGAGGATCTCGCCCCGGGCGTCCACCCGGATCTTCTGTGTCAGGTCGCCCTTGGCGACCGCGGTGGTGACCTCGGCGATGCTGCGGACCTGTGCGGTGAGATTGTCCGCCATGACGTTCACCGACTCGGTGAGGTCCTTCCAGGTGCCCGAGACGCCCTTGACGTCGGCCTGGCCGCCGAGGCGACCCTCGGTGCCGACCTCCCGGGCCACCCGGGTCACCTCGTCGGCGAACGAGGACAGCTGGTCCACCATCGTGTTGATGGTGTTCTTCAGTTCCAGGATCTCGCCGTGCGCGGTGACGGTGATCTTCTGCGACAGGTCACCCCGGGCCACCGCCGTGGCCACCTGGGCGATGCTGCGCACCTGGTCGGTGAGGTTGACCGCCATCGAGTTCACCGAGTCGGTCAGGTCGCGCCACGTGCCGGCGACGCCGCTGACCTGGGCCTGACCGCCGAGCCGGCCGTCGGTGCCCACCTCCCGGGCCACCCGGGTCACCTCGTCGGCGAACGAGGACAGCTGGTCCACCATCGTGTTGATGGTGCTCTTGAGCTCCAGGATCTCGCCCCGGGCGTCGACGGTGATCTTCTGCGACAGGTCACCCCGGGCCACCGCCGTGGTCACCTGGGCGATGTTGCGCACCTGGCTGGTCAGGTTGCCGGCCATGAAGTTCACCGAGTCGGTCAGGTCGCGCCAGGTGCCGGCGACGCCCGGTACCTCGGCCTGACCGCCGAGCCGGCCCTCGCTGCCCACCTCCCGGGCCACCCGGGTCACCTCGTCGGCGAACGACGAGAGCTGGTCCACCATCGTGTTGATGGTGACCTTCAGCTCCAGGATCTCGCCGCGCACGTCGACGGTGATCTTCTGCGACAGGTCACCCCGGGCCACCGCCGTGGCCACCTCGGCGATGTCGCGCACCTGGTCGGTCAGGTTGCCGGCCATGGCGTTGACCGAGTCCGTCAGGTCCTTCCAGGTGCCGGACACGCCGGGCACGTCGGCCTGGCCGCCGAGCTGCCCCTCGGTGCCGACCTCCCGGGCCACCCGGGTGACCTCGGAGGTGAACAGCGAGAGCTGGTCGACCATGCCGTTGAAGACGGTGGCGATCTCGCCGAGCAGCCCGTCGGCGTCCTCCGGCAGCCGGGTGCCGAAGTCGCCGTCCCGGACCGCGGTGAGACCGGCCAGCAGCTGGCGGAGGCCCGGATCGGCCACCGGGCCGCCGGCCGCCGGGGTTGTTTCGCGTCGCCGCGGGATCGCCTGGTCGACCACCACTACCGCCTCTGTGACAGCCGGGCGGACCGCCCGGGCAACGATTGCAACCGCGCAAGTATGCACACAGCCGCCCCGGCCCGCTTGGCGGGCGAGGCGGTTGACGGGAAAAACGCACCGCCACCGAGGGGAGTCGGTGGCGGTGCGGGGCCCGGGGCGCGGCAGCGCGCTCGCGATGAACCGGGTGGTGTACGGCCGGGCGGGCGTGCCGCCCGGGGCGGATCAGGCCTCGGCGAGCTGGCCGCGCAGCTTGGTCAGCGCGCGGGCGAGCAGCCGGGACACGTGCATCTGGGACACGCCGACCCGGGCGGCGATCTCGCTCTGGGTCAGGTTGCCGTAGAAGCGCAGAGTGAGGATCTTCTGCTCGCGCTCGTCGAGGGTGGCGAGCGCCGGGCCGAGCGAGGCGCGCAGGTCGGCCAGTTCGTATTCGCTGTCCTCGGTGCCGAGGGTGTCCCCCAGCTCGGTGGCGCTGTCTCCGTCGCCGATCGGGGTGGAGAGCGAGACGGCGTTGTAGGCGCGGGCGCCTTCCAGTCCCTCGAGCACCTCTTCCTCGGTGACGTCGAGGTGGCTGGCGATGTCGGCGACCGTCGGGGCCCGGTTGAGGGTCTGGGTCAGGGTGCTGTTGGCCTCGGAGATGCGCAGCCGCAGCTCCTGGAGGCGGCGCGGGACCCGGATGTTCCAGGTGCGGTCGCGGAAGTGCCGCTTGATCTCACCGAGGATGGTCGGGATGGCGAAGCCGGCGAAGTCCACGCCCCGGGAGGCGTCGAACCGGTCCACCGCCTTGATCAGGCCGAGGGCCGCCGTCTGGGCCAGGTCGCCGGCCGGCTCGCCGCGGCCGCTGTAGCGGGCGGCGAGGTGGTTGGCCAGCGGCAGCCACGCCTCGATGACCTGGTTGCGCAGGGCCGGCCGCTGCGGGTGGCCCTCGGGCAGCTCGGCCAGGGCGGCGATCAGCTCGCTGGCGCGGGTCTCCTCGCCGGTCACCGCGGTGCGATGCACCTCGCCGGTGGTCGTCGGGGCGATGGTCGTCGTGGTCATGCTGCCCTTCCTGTCCTGAGGAGAACGGGTGCCTCCTGAGCACCGGTCGTGCCAGTCACCCTAGACCAAAGTCTGCCCGCTAATCAACCGAACGGACGATGGAGATTTGCCTCAGAAGCGGACAAACATGTGTGGCAGCCGCCACTGCGGGTCGGTCAGCGGTGCAGCAGTGGCCGGTAGTCGGCGGCGGTGAGCGGCAGCGAGGACACGTTGCCGTCGGCCCGGGGCACCTCCAGCGGCTGCCCGTCCCGGCGGAACGCGACGCTGTCGACGTCGGGGCGCTGGGTCAGCGTGCAGACGATCTGCCCGAAGGCGAGGACCTCGTCGTTGCGGCCGGTCTCCTCGCCGGCCTGCCGAACGTCGACGGTGGCCACGGCGCCGGCCAGGGTGGCCCCCGCCACCGCGACGGTGCCCGGCAGCGCGGTGGCGAGCCCGCCGTCCCGCTCCGCGCCGTCCGGCCCGGCCAGCAGATGTTGCAGGTGGGCGTCCACGTCGGGCAGGCCGTCGACCCGGCGGGTGACCACCGCCAGCCCGTCGCCCCGGACGAAGCAGAGCGGCTCGTCCACCCGCCCGTCCGGTTCGGCCGTCGCCGTGCCCGCCGGGGTCGGGAAGCCGCCGGGGGGCGGCTGCACCGGCCGGGGCTCGTCGTCCACCGGTACCCCGCAGCCGCCGAGCAGCACGGCGGCGAGCAGCACGGGAAGCAGCCGCCGGGTCATCGGCCGGCCCCCGGCAGTTCGACCCGGAACCGCGCGCCCCGGTCCCGGTCCACCACGGCCGCATGACCGCCGTGCGCGGCGGCGTGCTGGGCCACCAGGGCCAGGCCGAGGCCGGTGCCGTCGGTCCCGGCCCGGGCGTGCGCGGCCCGGCCCCGGACGAAGCGGTCGAAGATGACCTCCCGGTCCGCCTCCGGCACGCCCGGCCCCTCGTCGTCGACCTCCAGCACGCCGATACCGTCGCGCATCCCGAGGCGTACGGCGACCGGGCCGCCGCCGTAGCGCACGGCGTTGTCGAGCAGGTTCAGCAGGATCTGCTCGACCCGGCGCCGGTCGACCCGCCACCGGGCCGGGGTGCCGGCGGCCACCTCGACGAGGCTCTGCGGCAGCGCCCGTTCCCGGCAGGCGGCGCGGGCCAGCTCGGCCACGTCGACCTCGTCACGGTGCGCGGGCTGCTCGGTGCGGGCCAGCTGGATCAGGTCGTCCACCAGGCGCTGGAACCGGGTCACCTCGTCGGCGACCAGCCCCGCCGCCGTCGCGGTCCGCGCGTCCTGGTGCGCCTGGCGACGGGTCAGCACGCTCGCGGCCGCGGCCAGGGTCTGCAACGGGGAGCGCAGCTCGTGACTGACGTCGGCGGCGAATCGGCGGTCCCGCTCGATCCGGCGCACCAGCTGGTCGACCATGTGGTTGAACGAGGTGGAGAGCCGGGTGAGGTCCGGGTCCGTGGTGGGGTCGAGCCGGGTGGCGAAGTCGCCGGCGGCGATCCGCTCGGCGGCGTCGGCGACCGCGGTGAGCGGCCGCACGCTGTGCCGGGTCGCATACCAGCCGAGGGCGGCGCCGGCTCCGGCGACCATGATGGCCACCGCGGTCAGGGCCAGCCCGACCACCTGGAAGGTGCCCTCGACCTCGCGCAGCGAGGTCAGCTCGTAGTAGCCCAGCTCACCGGCGAGCGGGACGCCCACCAGCAGGGTCGGCTGCCCGTCCAGGCGCACCCGCTGCACCGCGGGCTGGCCGGCGGCGACGAGGCGTTGCAGCTCCACCGGGACGGAGCCGGCCCCGACGTCGGCGGTACGGGCGTACCAGCCGTCGCGCAGGTGCAGCAGCGGGCGGCGGCTGCTGCCGGTGTCCAGCGAGCGCAGGACCGCCACCACGTCCGGGGTGCCCGTGTCCAGCCCGGACCGGACCACGGCGGCGTCGTAGTACGCGGCCCGGACGGCGGCGCGCTCCCGCTCGTCGAGCAGCGAGCGGCGCGTCAGGTCGTAGGAGAAGAGGGCCATCACCAAGGCGAGCAGCAACGCGCCGACGGCGAACGCGGCGGTGACCCGGGCGCGCAGTCCGAGGCGGGTCATCGCTGGAGCTTGTAGCCGAGGCCGCGGAGGGTGACCAGGTGCCGGGGGTTCGCCGGGTCCGGCTCGATCTTCTGCCGCAGCCGCCCCACGTGCACGTCGACCAGCCGCTCGTCGCCGGTCTCGTAGCCCCAGACCCGGCGCAGCAACTGCTGCCGGGACAGCACCCGGCCGGCGTGCTCGGCCAGCTCGCAGAGCAGCCGGAACTCGGTGCGGGTCACCGCGACGGGCCGGCCCGCGCGGCGCACCTCGCCGGCCTCGGCGCTGATCTCCAGCTCACCGAAGACCTGGGCGGGGACGGCGTCGGCGAGGACCCGGCCACGCCGGCGCAGGGCCCGCAGCCGGGCCGACAGCTCTTTGATCGCCACCGGCTTGACCACGTAGTCGTCGGCCCCGGCCTCCAGCGCGGCGACGATGTCGTGGGTGTCGTCGCGGGCGCTGACCACCACGATCGGGACGTCGTCGTCGCGGCGCAGCCGGCGGATGCACTCGAACCCGTCGAGGCCGGGGAGCATGAGGTCCACCAGCACGTGGTCGGCCGGGGCCTCGCGCTGCCGGCGCAGCCCCTCCTCCGCGGTCGCCGCCCCGATCGCGGAATAGCCCTCCTCCTCCAGGGCGAGCAGCAGTGCGAGCCGGATACGGTCGTCGTCCTCGATCACCAGTACGGCCGTCATATGCGCATCATGACGGCCCGCCCCCGGGTCGCCCAACCGCGTCCGCCGTTCCCGGTTTTTGTCATGGAACTGTCACACAACCGCGGGAGACCCTCCACGGTCCTTGCGCAGGGTGGGAGCCGGAAACCGGACACCCCATGCCGGCGAGGGAGGAACCGTGGACGGCAGCACGCTGGTCGGTGCGCTCGTCGTCGGCCTCGCCGTCGGCGCGGTGGGTCGCCTGGTGGTGCCGGGACGCACGGCCGCGCCGGTCTGGCTGACCCTCGCGCTCGGGGTGGCCGCCGCGCTGCTCGGCGCGATCGTCGTGGGCCTCGTGGACACCGCGCCCGGCAGGCCGGCGGTGTGGCCGCTGGTCGTGGAGTCCGGCTTCGCCGCGGCCGCGGTCGTCCTCGCGGTGCTGGCCGCCGGGCGCCCCGCGCCCGGGGAGGAACCGCCGCCCCGACCGGGCGCGCGGCGGGAGGAGGGATCGTGACGGTCGTACCCGCGGAGCACCTGATGCTGCTCATCTGCGACAACTGCGGTGACAGCGTCACCGGCACCGGCTGCACCCTGCCGGACGCCGAGGTGGTCTGGACGCTGGTGTTCGAGAACGGCTGGGTCGGCTCGCCGTTCGCCTCCGGGCCGCACCACTGCCCGCGGTGCAGCGCCCGGGCGACCCTGGACGACGGGGGCCTAGGCGTCGACGACCTGGACGAGGTCGCCGGTGCTCCGGCCCTCGCCGAGGCCGACCCCGCCGAGCCGGTACGCCGGGCGCTGGCCGAGGCCGTCACGGTGGGCGACCGGGTGCTTGTCGACCTCGCCGCGGTCGAGGTGATCGACTCGGCCGGGCTCGGGCTGCTGGTCCGGGCCCGGCAGGAGACCCGGCGGGACGGCCGGCGGCTGTGCCTGGTGGCGCCGTCCCGGTTCGTGCGCACGGTGCTGCACACCATGCGGCTGGACGGCGTCTTCGCGGTCTTCGACAGCCGTGCCCGGGCGCTGGGCGAGCCGGTCGCAGCGGCGCCCCACCGCCGGACCGGGACGGTGGACAACCGCGAACGAGCGGAAGGGGCCCGCAGCTCGTGATTTCCTGGCCGTTCCCCGACTTCCCGTTCGCCGAGGACGGGCCGCCGGCCGACAGCGCGGACGTGCGGCTCGCCGCGCTGGTGGCGCAGCGGTTGAGCATCGACTGGACCACCCGGCGGCAGCAGATCACCGTCACGGTGCAGAACCAGGTGGTGATCCTCGCCGGGGTGGTGGCCGACCCGGAGACCCGCCGGGCCGCCGGCGAGCTGGCCTGGGACGTGTCCGGGGTGTTCGACGTCTGCAACGCGATCCGGCTGCGCTCCGGGCGGCGGCGCGGTCGCTGACCGTTGCATAGATCGGCATCCGCCTCTACCCTCGGCGTGGGAGCGCTCCCGTAGCTGCCGCGTCGGGACTTTCCGGGCGAGTTCACGACGGGCACCGTCCACGTACACCCACCAGATCGGACGATCCCGCATGTTCTCGATCCCCCGCCCGTCCCGGCGGCACGTCCTCGTGGGCGGCGCCGTCGGCGCGCTGGCCCTGGCCGCGACGGCCGTCCTGCCGTCGACGAACGCCATGGCGGCGACCGGCTGTGCCGTCACCTACACCACCAACTCCTGGCAGGGCGGCTTCACCGCCACGGTCACCGTGAAGAACCTGGGCGACCCGGTGAACGGCTGGACCCTGGGCTTCAGCTTCCCGGACGCGGGGCAGCGCGTCACCCAGGGCTGGTCGGCGACCTGGCAGCAGAGCGGCAGCGCGGTCACCGCGCGAAGCATGGACTACAACGGATCCCTCGGCACCGGCGCGAGCACCACCGTCGGCTTCAACGGCTCCTGGACCGGCACCAACCCGGCTCCCACCGCGTTCACCCTCAACGGCACGGCCTGCACCGGCGGGACCACGACGCCGCCGACCACCACTCCCCCGCCCACCACCGCGCCACCGACGCCGCCGCCGACCACGCCCCCGCCCACCGGCACCACTCCCGTGGCGATCAACGGCCAGCTCCGGGTCTGCGGGGTCAACCTCTGCAACCGGTACGGCCGCCCGATCCAGCTGCGCGGCATGAGCTCCCACGGGTTGCAGTGGTTCGCCAACTGCTACAACGACGCCTCGCTCGACGCGCTGGCCAACGACTGGCAGGCCGACCTGTTCCGCATCTCGATGTACGTGCAGGAGCAGGGCTACGAGACCAACCCGACCGGGTTCACCAACCAGGTCAACACCCTCGTGGACAAGGCGGCCGCACGCGGCCTGTACGCGCTCATCGACTTCCACACGCTGACGCCGGGTGACCCGATGTACAACCTGGACCGGGCGAAGACCTTCTTCGCCGCGGTCTCCGCCCGTAACGCCGCCAGGAACAACGTGGTCTACGAGATCACCAACGAGCCGAACGGCGTGAGCTGGTCGACCATCCGGAACTACGCCGAGCAGGTCATCCCGGTGATCCGGGCGAACGACCCGGACGCCGTGATCATCGTGGGCACCCGGGGCTGGTCGTCGCTGGGCGTCTCGGAGGGCGGCAACTCCGACGAGATCGTCAACAACCCGGTACGGGCCGACAACATCATGTACACGTTCCACTTCTACGCGGCGTCCCACAAGGACAACTACCGCAACGAGGTGCAGCGCGCCGCCGCCCGGCTGCCGCTGTTCGTCACCGAGTTCGGCACGGTGACCTACACCGGCGACGGCGCGGTCGACACGGCCAGCAGCACGGCGTGGCTGGACCTGCTGGACCGGCTGAAGATCAGCTACGCCAACTGGACGTACTCCGACGCGAGCGAGGGCAGCGCGGCGTTCCGGCCGGGCACCTGCGCGGGCGGCAGCTACGCCGGCACCGCCGTGCTCACCGACTCCGGGAACTTCATGCGCAACCGCATCCGCACCCCGGACAACTTCCCCACCTCCTGACCGGCGCGACCGGCGGCGGCCCTCCCCGGGCGGGCCGCCGTCGGTCAGTCCCCGAGCAGCCCGGCGCGGCGCCAGAGCAGCCGGCCCGGACCGGCGATCAGCCCCAGCCCGGACAGGTGGTCGGCGATGCGCTGGGCCGACCACCGCAGGGTGGCCCGCCAGTGCGGGTTGGCCCGGGCCGCGGCCAGCCCGACCGCCGGCGGGATGCCGACCGCCGCGTACGCCCGCGGGTTGACCAGCCGGCGGGTGATCGAATACGCGGCCCGCCCGATGACCAGCCGCGCGTACGCCAGCGCCACCGGGCCCGCCGCGTCGACCTGACGGGTCAGCTCGTCCCGGGCGAAGCGCACGTGCCGGGCCTCCTCGACCACGTGGATCCGGGACACCATCCGGATCAGCGGCTGGAGCGACTCGTCGGCCATCACCTCCCGCTGGAACGCGTCGAGGATCTCCTCGGCGATGAGGATCGCCGCGTACATCTGCGGGCCGGTGGCGGTGGCCTTGAGCCAGCGCCCGAGCAGGTGATCGAACGGGTCGGCCCGGTAGACCGGGCAGCCGGTGGCCTCGATGAGCCGGCCGAACATGATGGAGTGCCGGCACTCGTCGGCGACCTCGGTGAGCGCGTACTGGGCGTGCCGGGTGGTCGGGTCGGCGTCGTAGTAGTGCCGGATGAGCATCTGCATGAGGATCGTCTCGAACCACAGCCCGGCGCTCGCCGCGCTGGCCACCTCGTGCTTGGTCAGCTCGATCCGCTGTTCCTCGCTCAGCCCCTCCCACAGCGCCGTGCCGTAGAGGCTGCTGCGCTGCGGCGGCATCCAGTAGGCCCCCGGGACGGGCGGCGCCGACCAGTCGATGTCGACGGCGGGGTCGTAGCTCGTGCGTACGGAGGCGGCGAGCAGGCGGGTGGCCACCGCCTCGCGCGGGAATCCGGCCGGCGTCCCCTCCATGACCCCTCCACAGTTGACGTAACTTCGGGTAACTGTTACGAGTGGTAGCATGCGACGCACCTCCACGGATGTCAATGGCCCGGGGCCCACGCCGGAGCCGTCCGCGGGCCGGTCCACCGGCCGGCGGGACCGCTGGGCCGGCCACCGCGAACACAGGCGGCAGGAGCTGATCGGGGCGGCCGTGCAGGCACTGCTGCGGCACGGGCCGACCGTCGACATGGACCAGGTGGCCGCCGCGGCCGGGGTCAGCAAGCCGGTGCTCTACCGCTACTTCGCCGACAAGGCGCAGCTCTGGCTGGCCGTCAGCGAGGTGGTGGCGGCCCGGGTCGTCGACGCCGTGGCCCCGGCCGTCGAGCGGGTCCGCGAGGAGCGCGCGCTGGTCGAGGCGACCATCGACGCGTACCTGAGCGTCATCGAGTCCGAGCCGACGCTCTACCGGTTCCTGCTGCACGAGGCCGGCCATCCCGGCATCCAGCAGGTGGTGGCCGGCACCAGCCGGCAGGTCGCCGCCGGGCTGGCCCGGGTCATCGGCGATCGGCTGCGTGCCCTCGGGCTCGACGCCGGCCCCGCGGAGCCCTGGGCGTACGGGCTGGTCGGCTTCGTGCAGGCGGTCGGCGACTGGTGGGCCACGCACGGCCAGCCGATCCGGCGGGCCGCCCTCACCGACTACCTGACCACCCTGCTCTGGAGCGGCATCGAGGGCGTCCGGCGCGCCGCCGACCTGCCCCACGAACTGACCCGCCCGCACGAGCGGATCGAGCGGTGACCTGGCGGGGCCCGGCGGAGATCGCCGGCACCACGGTCCGGCTGCACGCCAGCGGCCGCTGGGAGCCGGTCGACGGGCGCTACCACTGGGCGGGCCGGATCGAACCCGAGCCACGCATGCTGCGGCTGCTCCGCGCCGGCCGGCGCGACGTCGACGTCCGGGTCGGCGAGCGGGTCGCCCGGGGGCGGCTCGCCGAGGCCGACCCGTGGGGTGGGGTACGGATCACCGGCGTCGGCGAGCCACCCTGGCCGCCGGACGCCGACGAGGACTGACCGGCGACGCCGGTCGCCCGGCACCGACGAGGACCGACCGGCAGGCGCGCGACGCGGACGGGGACGAGCCGCGGCTCGCGTACCGTGGGTCGGATGACGCCGACCGCGACCGTGCTGCTGGTGTTCGGGCGCGGGGTGGTGGCGGGCGACGACGGCTATCGGCTCACCGCGGAGAGCGCCGCCCGCGTCGAGGCCGCCATCGGATACGTCCGGGCGCACGCCGCCGAGTTCCGGCGGGCCGCCGGGGCGCGGGTGGTGTTCACCGGCGGCTGGCCGCACGGCCCCTCCGGGGCGCCGGGCCCGCCCGCCGGGTGCCGGGAGGGCGAGCTGATGCTGGCCCAGGCCCGCGCCGCCGGGCTCGACCGGTACGCCGCGCTGCACGCCGAGACGCGGTCCCGGACCACCCTGCAGAACCTGGCGCACACCGTCCAGGACGGACTGCTCGCCGGGCCGGCACACACCCCGGCCCGGCCGCTCGGGCTGGTCTCCCACCCGTGGCACCTGCCCCGGATCCGGTTCCTGGCCGGCAAGGTGCTCGGGCTGTCCGGCGCGGCGCTGCTGGACGTGCCGGTGACCGGGCCCGCCCCGGTGCCCGCCGGCCGCGAGCGGGCCAACCGGGCGGTCAGCCGCCTGTGCTACCTCGGCCTGCGTACCCCGGAGGCGCTGCTGCGGCGGGAACGCGGCCTGGCCCGCGCGGCGCAGCACGTCGCGGGCCTGTTCCCGCGACGACGCGGATTCGCGGGCGGGCGCCACGGGTAAGGACGACCGTCGATCGGCCCCGACGGACGGGCCGGCGGCGACGGGTCCACCCGGGAGGTTTCGTGATCGTGCTGGTGCCGGTGTACCGACCCGGGGACGACCTGCCGCGGCTCGTCGACGACGTGGCCGCCGCGCTGCCCGCGGCGCACATGGTGGTCGTCGACGACGGCAGCGGCCCGACGGCGGCCGGGGTGCTCGCGGCGGCCCGCGACCGGGGCGCCACCGTCCTGCGGCGCCGGGTCAACCGGGGCAAGGGCATCGTGCTGAAGACCGGCTTCCGGTACGTCGCGGGCCACCTCCCGGGCCGCGACGTGGTGTGCGTGGACGCCGACGGGCAGCACCTCATCCCCGACGTCGTCCGGGTGGCCGACCGGATGCGCGACACCGGCGCCCCAACGCTGGGTGTGCGCCGGTTCGACGGCGAGGTCCCGCTGCGCAGCCGCTTCGGCAACGCCATGACCCGGGCCGCGTTCCACCTCGCCACCGGCCGCCGGGTGCGGGACACCCAGACGGGGTTGCGGGCGTACCCGGCCGGGCTGCTCGAATGGCTCGGTACCGTTCCCGGTGAGCGGTTCGAGTACGAGATGAACGTGCTCCTGTTCGCCGCCCGGGCCGGACTGCCGGTCGCGCAGGTGCCGATCGCCACCCGCTACCAGGCCGGCAACTCCTCGTCGCACTTCTCCTCGCTGGCCGACTCGGCCCGGATCTACCGGCCGTTGGTGCGGTTCGCCGCCGCCCGGCTGCTGTCCCCTCGGCGGCGCGCCGAGGAGGCGACCGAGGTCACGTCGTCGCGTCCCAGACCTGCGACTCGAACTCCCTGAGCTGCTCCCCGAGCTGATCCGGGTACGCCGTCCGGAACGGATGCCGCTCGGCCGGGATCACCCGGACCATCTCCTCGATCATCTCCTGCGGGTCGCGCTGGTGCTCCAGGTAGTCGGCGAAATCCGGCCGGTCCAGCAGGGCGGTCGAGGCGTCCCACCACTGGGACATGGCCTCGACCCCCGTGTCGTTGTAGCCGGTCCGGTAGGGCCCCGGGTTGATCACGGCGACCCGGACGCCGCGCGGTTCCAGCTCGCCCTTCATGGCCCAGGCGAGCGCCTCGATGGCGTGTTTCGTGGCCGCGTAGACGCCGATGAACGGCCGGGTGCGGATGCCGACCGCGGAGGACACCCAGACGACCTTGCCCGCGCCCCGCTGAAGCATCGGCGGCACCAGGTCCCTGGCGAGGTGCAGGTGCCCGAAGACGTTCACCTCGAAGGACCGGCGGACCCGGTCCATCGGGATCTCCACCACCGCCCCCGCCTCCTGGACGCCGGCGTTGAGCACCAGGATGTCGGCCCGGTGCCGCCGGGCGGCGGCGCGGTCGCCCGGGTCCGTCACGTCCAGCTTGATCGCGTCGAGGGTCACACCGGCGCGCTCGGCCTCGGCGCGCAGGTCGCGCACCTGGGGCCAGATCTCGGCGCCGGCGACCACGTGGTGGCCGGCCCGGGCCAGGCCCAGCGCCGCGCCCCGGCCGAGGCCGCTACCGGCCCCGGTGATGAGGATGTCGGCCATCCGGTCAGCCCTGTCGGGCCTTCTGCCGGGGATCCGCCTTGTTGAGCACGAACACCTTGCCGCGACGGCGTACCACGATCGAGTTGGCCTTGCGCTTGAGCGCGCGCAGGGAGCTCCGGACCTTCATCCCGCTCCTCCGTTCCCGGTGGCTTCCGTTCCGGCTCGCGTACCCGCCGGGGCCACGGTCATGCGCGGGAGCCGGGGGCGGCAGGTTCCCCCGCCGCCCCCGGTCCGGTCACGGGTAGCTGACCACGTTCACGGGGACGGTGTTCGTGCCCTGCGCGGTGCCACCGGTGTCGTTGATGACGTGGGTGATCGACCCGTTGCCGCCGAGCGAGACGGTGAGCAGGCTGTGGAACCGCACGCCGGCCCTGTTCGGCGCCTCGAAGCCGTGGTATGCCGCGATGGTCGGATCGACGTTGAAGTAGCAGTAGCTGCCCATCCCCCAACCCTCGAACGAGGTGACGGCGTCGGCCACCTTGAACGCGGCGTAGCCGACCCGGGAGCCGTTCATCCAGGCCGACGCGCTCGGCGGGTCGTACGGCAACTCGTTCTGGAAGAAGATCGTCCGCCCGTTGTTGCCGTTCCAGATCACCTCGTACTTCTGGTAGTGCTCGACGAAGAGGCCGAGCGCCGTGACGTTGTTCCCGTTGACGATCAGGCCCGTGTCGGCGGTGTTCACGGTCCAGCCGATGCCGGTGCCGTGGTCGCCGCGCCACGCCCAGATGTGGTCGATCAGCGCGTCGTTCTGGTTCACCACCAGGCTGGTGGTGGCCTTGCCCGCCCCGGCGCCGCCGATGCGGAAGAAGACGTCCTGGATGGAGGTCGGGTTGGCGGCATGGCTCACGGTCGAGCCGGCCGTGCCGACCTGGAGCAGCACCGGTGAGTTGGTCGGGCCGGCGTCGAAGAGGAGCCCGGCCAGCCGGACGCCGTCGACGTCGGCCACGGTCATGGGGATGACGCCGTTCTGCGGGATCAGCGTCGGGTAGCCGATGCCGAGCACCACGGTGCCCGGCCGGTTGACCGTGATGGTCTGGCTGACCGGGTAGATGCCCGGCGTGAAGAGCAGGTTCAGGCCCTGTGCCAGGGCCGCGTTGATGGTGGCGGCCGAGTCACCCGGCTTGGCGACGTAGAACTGGCTCAGCGGCACCGACGTGCCCGGCGTGGCGCCGCCCAGCCAGGACGCGCCGCTGGCGTTGGTCCGGGTCGACGGGACGAAGACCTGGTAGTTGCCGCTGCCGTCGAGGTAGAGGTACGGGATGTCGCGGCTGACCGGGGTCTGCGCCACGGTGGTGTACGCCGGGTTGGGGAAGCTGGTGGCCGGCGCGCCGACCACGCCGGAGCTGGTCACGTTCCACACGGCGTTGAGGTAGCCGCCCACGTTGCTGTCCCGGGTGTACCACTGCTGCTGGGAGTACGGCTGGACCACGCCGGTGACCCGGCTGTCCGCGATGTAGCCGCCACTGGCCCAGCCGTAGCCGTTCGGGGCGAGGTTGAGGTCGCCCTGGATGTCCATCCGGCGGAACGGCGCGGCCTGCGAGACGGCCCACCGGGTGAACCCGGCGGAGGGGAACACCTGCATGTTGGACGCCGACCGCCAGAAGTTCTGGGTGGCGTTGCCGTTGAACCAGCCGGCGTCGACCGTCACGTCACCGTGAATCCGGACGTCGCCGGGGTTCCGGCCGAGCCCCATGATCGAGGTGTAGAAGCCGATCTGCGCGTTGATGCCGGAGTAGTCGCCGGGCTTGAACATGAGGGCGTACCGCTGGGTGCCGAACTGGTTCGACTCCTGGGTGCGGAAGACCGTGTCGAGCTGGCTCTGGATGCTGGCGCTCGACATCGACGGGTCGAAGGTGAGGACGTTCGGCCCGAGCGACCCGCCGCCCGGGATGGTGCCGCCGCCGGCGGTGTTCACGGTGAGCTCCCAGAGCGAGTATCCCCAGCCGGTGGCCCGGACCGTGCCGTACATGCGCACGTAGCGGCCCGAGCCGCTGACGGTGAGCGTGTCGGTTCCGCCGTCCCCGGTGGTGGTGGCGTACACGGTGGTCCAGGCGGCGCCGTCGGTCGAGGTCTGGATCTGGTACGCCCGCCCGTAGGCGGCCTCCCAGCTCAGCACGACCCGGCAGAGGGTGCGGACGCTGCCGAGGTCGACCTGGAGCCACTGGGGATCGCTGGCGGCGCTGGCCCAGCGGGTGGTGGCGCTGCCGTCCACCGCCGCTGACGCGGGCGTGCCGGCGTTCTCGGTGGACGAGGCGGTGGCCGGCCGGCCCTGCGCGGCGTTGGTCGCGGTGTCGCAGCCCGTGTCGCCGCCGGTGGCGCCGTAGACCTGGAACTCCCACAGCGAGTAGCCGTAGGCGGTGGCCCGGGCGGTGCCGTTCATCCGCACGTAGCGGCCGGTGCCGCTGACCGTGAGGTCGTCGGTGCCGCCGTCGCCGGCCGCCGTGCTGAAGACGGTGGTCCAGGTGGCGCCGTCGGTCGAGGTCTGGATCTGGTACGCCCGCGCGTAGGCGGCCTCCCAGACGAGGGTGACCCGGGAGATGGTGGCGGCGGTGCCCAGGTCGACCTGGATCCACTGGGGATCGCCGAAGGCGCTGGACCATCGGGTGCCGGTGTTGCCGTCGGTGGCGTTGCTGGCCGGCGTTCCGGCGTTCTCCACCGAGGAGGCGGTGGTGGGCCGGCCCTGGGAGAGCAGCGGGTCGGCCGCCCGGACCGGGGACGGCGGGGCCACCAGTGCCACGGTGGCGAGCAGCGCGGCCAGCACGGCGAGCAGCCGGCGTAGCGGGGGGCGGGGTGGGCTGAGGTGCGGCGGGACGGGTGACATGGGCGTCTCCGTGGCGGGGGTGGTGGGGGCAGCGGATCGACGAACGGGTTACCGGCATGTTGCGGGCGCCGTTCCGCTGGACCCTTCCGCCGGACAGTGGCGCATGTCAATTCCTCACCGGCCCGGGCGGCCCTTTTTTCGCGCCTTGTGAAAAGTCCGGAACTAACTGCGGGGCGGCCGCCGGGAGGTACCCTCCCGGCGGCCGCCGGCCGGGCCTCAGGCGACCGCGCAGGGAGCGGGTCAGGCCGGGAACAGGCCGTCGAGGAAGCGGTCGAGCAGCGCCACCTGCCGGCGGGCCGGGAAGGCCGCCGGGTCGAAGAGCGCCTGGACGACCAGGCCGTGCGCGAAGGCCGCGCAGGTGGCCGCCAGGTCGTCGGCGTCGGCGTCCGGCCCGGCGGGCGCCGAACGCAGCGCGGCCTCCACGTGGGACCGCAGCCGCGCCCGCCACCGGTCGTAGCGCTGGCGCTGGTCGGTGGCGAACTCCTCGTCGGCGAGGGCGCCGTCCCAGTAGCTGACCCAGACGCGGCTCATCACCGTCGCCTCGTCGGTCAGCGGCAGCACGTCGAGCAGGGCGGCGCGCAGCGCGGGCCGGCCCTCCCCCGCCGCGGCGTGCCGGTCACGCGCGTCGGTGTGCCGCTCGGCCACATCGACGGCGTGCCGCACGAGGGCCCGCTTGCTCGGGAAGTAGTGGGTCAGCAGCCCGGTGGAGACGCCCATCTCGGCGGCGACCGCGCGCAGGGTCAGGCCACCGAAGCCGCGGTCGGCCAGCACCTGCCAGACCGCCGCCGAGACGTCGGCGCGGCGGGCCTCGTGGTCACCTCGTGCGGGCATGGAGCTAGAGTACATAACAAACGTTCGGTACGCACCCTGGGAGCACCGTGTTCTCTCTTCCCCTCACCGACCGCGCCACCCTGCACCCGCTCGCCCCGTGGCAGGCGGCGGAGTTCGCCGACTTCGTGGCGCGCGCCCGCGCCCACCTGGCGCCCTGGCTGCCGTGGGCGCACACGATCACCGACACCGACACCGCCCGCGCGTTCCTCCAGCGCTACGCCGACGCGCAGGCCCGCGACGCCGGCTCCATCCACGCCATCCGGCTGGACGGCAAGCTGGTCGGCGGCACCCTGTTCCGCACCTTCGACGCCGCGTCAGGCGTCTGCGAGATCGGGGTCTGGCTCGCGCCGGAGGCCGAGGGACACGGCCTGGTGACCCGGGCCGCCCAGCAGATGATCGACTGGGCGCTCGGCGACCGCGGCCTGGCCCGGGTGGAGTGGCGGACCGTGCCGCACAACACCCGCAGCCGGGCGGTGGCGCGGCGGCTGGGCATGACCCGTGAGGGCGTGCTGCGCGCCGCGTTCCCCTTCCTCGGCGAACGGATCGACATGGAGGTCTGGTCGCTGCTGGCCGCCGAGTGGCGGCCCGGGATGCCGGGAGCCGGCGCCTAGACGGTGATGACGACCTTCGCCCGCGCGTGCTCGCCTTCGAGGTACCGCATGGCCTGGGGCACCTCGTGGAGCGGGTAGGTCCGGTCGATCACCGGGGTGAGGCGGCCGGCCTCGGCATGGGCGCGGAGCGTGTCGAGGTGCGGCCGGCTGGGCGCCGTCGCGAGGGTGACGATGCGCTGCCGGACGAGGGGCGCCAGCAGCCGCCCCCGCGCGATGAGCCAGACCGGTCCGACGAGGCTGCCGCCGCGGTACACGCCGCCCCCGGAGAGCACCAACGTGCCGGTCGGGGTCAGCACCCGCCGGAGCGCGGTGAGCGAGCGGTTGCCGACCAGGTCGAACACGACGTCGTACCGGCGGGTGTCGCGGGCGAAGTCGTCGCGGGTGTAGTCCACCACGTGGTCGGCGCCGAGCGAGCGGACCAGGTCCACGTTGCGGGTGCTGCACACACCGGTCACGGTCGCGCCGAACGCCATGGCCAGTTGGACCGCCAGGGTGCCGACGCCGCCGGAGGCGCCGTTGACGAGCACCCGGTGGCCGGGTTCGACCCGCGCGACGTCGCGCAGGCCCATGAGCGCGGTGCTGCCGGCCAGCGGCAGGGCGGCCGCCTGCTGCGGGGTCAGATTCGCCGGCTTCGCCGCTACCTGGGTCTCGGGCACGCACACGTATTCGGCGAACGCGCCGTTGGCCTCGCCGAGGTCGCCGAAGACGGCGTCGCCGGGGCGCACCTGCCGGACGTGGGCGCCGACGGCCTCGACCCGGCCGGCGAAGTCCCGTCCCCGGATGCGGGCCCGGGGGCGGGACCGGCCCATCGACAACCGCGCGAGCCGCGGGTCGCCGCGCATGGTGTGCCAGTCGTAGGCGTTGAGCGCGGCGGCCTCGACCCGCACGAGCACCTCGCCGGGGGCGGGCACCGGCGTGTCCACCTCCGCGAGGGTGAGTGTCTCCGGGGGGCCGTACCGGTCCTGGACGATCGCCTTCATCTTGCCCTCCTCAGGTGTACGCCGTACACCTACGGTAGGTGTACGGCGTACACCCGTCAAGGGCGTTATGGTTCAACCGCCGCCGCGAAGACGAGGATCGAGATGGCTGAGCAGGCTGACACGCTGCGCCGAGCGCCCCTGAGCAGGGACCGGGTCCTGCGCGCCGCCGTCGCGCTCGCCGACGAGGCCGGGATCGATTCGCTCAGCATGCGCAACCTCGCCCAGGACCTCGACGTCGTGCCGATGGCCCTCTACAAGCACGTGGCCAACAAGGACGAACTGCTCGCCGGCATGATCGACGTGGTGGTCGGCGAGATCGACCCGCCCGTGCCCGGCGCCGACTGGAAGCCCACGATCCGCCGGCGCATCCTCTCGGCGCGGGAGGCGTTGCTGCGCCACCCCTGGGCGCCGCTCGCCATCGAATCGCGGAACACGGCGACGCCGGCCGTCCTGGCCTACCTCGACTCGATGATCGGCACGTTCCGGGCCGGCGGGTTCTCCGTCGACCTCGCGCACCACGTGATGCACGCGATGGGCAGCCGGATCCTGGGCTTCAGCCAGGAGCTGTTCGACGCCAACCGGCGTGCCGGCCGGTCCGGCTCGTCCGACCCGGAGCCGCCGACGGACCTCCCACCGGAGGTCGCAGCGAGATTCCCGCACGTCGCGGAGATCGCCATGGCGGCGTCCCACGACGACGATTCGGTCGTGGGGCAGGGCTGTGACGACCAGTTCGAGTTCGAGTTCGCGCTGGATCTGCTGCTGGACGGCATCGAACGGCTGCACCGGCAGGGCTGGACGTCACCCCGCCGATCCGGCTGAGACCGCCGCCGGGCGTCAGGACCGGCCGGGCGCCCGGACCGCCTCGGCGGAGGTACGGCGGCGCACCTCGGCGAGCATCTCGTCGACCGACCCGGCCGGGTCGGTGACCGGGAACTGCACCGCCCGCACCACCGCCTCCGGGTCGAGCAGCAGCGTGAGCCGCTTGAAGCGGACCACGCCGCCGGCCCGGAAGGTCGGTAGCAGCAGGCCCGCGGCGAGCCGGCCGTCCTCGTCGGACAGCAGCGGGTACGGCAGCCGCGCGTGCGCCACGAAGGCGGCGAGCTGGTCCGGGCGCTGGGTGCTCACCCCCCGCACCTCGGCCCCGGCCGCGTGGAACAGCGGGTGCCGGTCGGCGTACGTCCGGGACTCCAGCGTGCACCCGGCGGCGCCGGGGATCTCGCCCCAGCCCGGCGGCAGGGCCGGGGCGCCCGGCGCGAAGGCCCCCGGGAAGAGGTAGAGCACGGTCCACCGCCCGGGGACCGCCGGTGACTCCGTGCCGCCGTCGTGCCGGGGCAGGCTCATGGGGGGTACACGGCGGCCGACCAGCCGGTGCGCCCGGCGCGCCTCGGCCGAGTCCGTGCCGGCGGTCGCGGTCAGCGCGCCGTCGCCCATCACGTGCCGGGTGCCCCAGTCCTGGAGGGCGACCAGCACCGGCAGCAGGGCCTCCCCCTTGGCCGTGAGCAGGTAGTCGTGGCGCGGTGGGTGGGCCGAGTAGGGCTCGCGGCGCAGCACGCCGTGCGCGACCAGGCCGCCGAGCCGCTCGGTGAGCGCCCGCCGGCTGACGCCCAGCTCGCGCTGGAGCCCGTCGAACCGGGTGACGCCGCCGGCGATCTCGCGCACGATCAGCACCGTCCACCAGTCGCCCAGCACGCCGAGCGCCTGCGCGATGCCGCAGTCGGCGTCGCCGAGGTCCGCCCGTCTCACGTCCCACCTCCCGCTCGGTCCGACGCCTCGACTATAGTCCGTTTCAGATTGGAACTCACTGGCTCAGTCGGGGGGGGGGTGGCGGCATGTCCGTCGGGCAGGGAGCCGGGGTGTTCTGGCGCTGGTGGACCGCCGGCACCACCAGCTCGGTGGGGTCGGCGGTCGGCGCGGTCGCGTTGCCGCTCACCGCGCTGACCGTGCTGGACGCGTCCGCGTTCGAGATGGGCCTGGTGGCCGCCGCCGGTTACGTCGCCTGGCTGGTCATCGGGCTGCCCGCCGGGGTGATCGTGCAGCGGCTGCCGCTGCGCGGCGCGCAGATCGGGGCCGACCTGGCCCGGGCCGCCGCGGTGGCCTCGGTGCCGCTCGCCTGGTGGTGGGGCCGGCTCACGGTCGCCCAGCTGGTCGTCGTGGCGCTGGTGGTCAGCTTCGCCAACGTGCTGTTCGACGTCGCCAACTCCACCTTCCTGCCGGCCATCGTGGGCCGCGACCAGCTGCACGCCCGCAACAGCCTCACCTCGGCCACCCACGCGGCCACCCAGCTCAGCGGCCCCTCCCTGGGCGGCGTGGCGGTGCAGACCCTCGGCGCGGTGCCGGCCGTGCTGGTCGACGCCGCCAGCTACCTCGTCTCCGCCGCGCTGCTCCGGTCGCTGCCCGCCCGCCGGGTCGACGTCCCGGACCGGTGGCCCCCGGTCCGCGCCATGATCGGTGAGGGCTGGCGGTACGTCACCCGCCACCCCGTGATGGGACCGACCATGTGGACGGCCACCGCCGTCAACTTCGTCTGCGGGGCGCAGCTCGCCGTCTACCCGCTCTACCTGGTCCGGGAGCTGCACGCGCCGGCCGCGCTGGTCGGTGTGCTGCTCGCCGTCGAGGGGGTCGGGTCGCTGATCGGCGCGACCCTGACCCCGTGGATCACCGGACGGTGGGGCACCGCCCGGTCGCTGCTGGCCGCCTGTGTGGTGGCGGTCGGCGGCGCCTTCGTGGTGCCGCTGGGCGCCGGCTGGCCAGCGTATCTGGCGTTCGCGGCCGGCAACGTGGCCTTCGCGGGCGGCGTGGTGGTGCTCAGCGTGACCACCCGCACGTACCGGCAGACCGCCAGCCCGCCCGACCTGCTCTCCCGGGTGATGGCCACGGTCCGCTTCGTCTCGTGGGGCGCCATCCCGGTCGGCGGCCTGCTCGCCGGCGCGCTCGCCGGGCTCGCCGGCGCCCGGCTCACCCTGTTCTGCTTCGCCGCCGCCACCGTGCTGGCGCCCCTGGCCCTGCTGCTGTCCCCGGTCCGCCGCCTGCGCGACCTGACCGACCTGCGGATCGACGAGCCCGTCGCCCCGGAGACCGTCGCCGCCCGCTGACCGCGCCCGCACTCAGTCCGGCAGAACGGCGGCGGCGACCCGGCGGGCCCGCGCCGGGCGGGTGAGCACGTCGACGTTGTCCAGGTACTGGTCCACCGCACCCACCGGCGGGCGTGCCCGCAGCTCCGGGTCGGTGATCGCGGCGCGCAGCGCGGCGGTGAACCGCTCGGCGTGCAGGACGAGGAATGGCCGGTCGTAGAACGGCCGCGCGGCCGGGTCGACCGGCGCGGCCAGCCCGGTGTCATTGGTCCAGACCGCCACCGTCTCCAGCGCCGCGACCAGCCCGGCCTGCCGCCGGGGCCACCCGCCGGAGCCGAGGGCGACGGTCAGCGCGTCCACCACCGGCGCCGCGGCCGGCAGCGCCGCGAAGACCGTGCCGAGCCATTTCGCGTACGGGGGCCAGCGGCGGTGCGCCAGCAGGCCGAGGCGCATCAGGTCACGGGCCAGCCCGGCGGCCACCACCCGGCTGCCCAGCTCGTCGCCGACCTCGGCGCAGCGGCCGGCCAGGTGCTCGGCTTGGCCGACCCGCTGCCACCCGGCCGCCAGCACGTGCCGCCACACGTCGTCCGGATACCACGCCAGCCGGGCCCGGGCGGCGGTGAGCGCCCCGTCCAGCCCGTCGTGGAACACCGCCCCGCCGGTCAGCTCGGCGAGCCGCTGCGTGGGCGCGGCCAGCCAGTCCGCCACCGTCATCCCGGCCTGCGGGTCCCCGCCCAGCCGGTCGCGCAGCCACTCCCCCAGCTCGTCGACGCTCACCCCGTGCCGCTCGCCGTCCGGGCGGGCCACGCCGAGCCGGACCGTCGGGCCGCCGGTGAACCGGGTCGGCCAGCCGAGGAACTCGGTGGGCAGCTCCGCGTCGAGGACCGCCCGCACCGGCGCCACCTCGGCCGTCGTGGCGACGAAGAGCTGGGTGCGCGGGCCCCAGTCGTGGTCGGTCGACCGGGGCGTGTCCAGGCCGAGCAGCTCCGAGCCGCCGTCGAGCAGCCCGGCCGCGTAGCGCAGGCCGGGCAGCCGGCGGCCCAGCAGCGGAGCGACCACCTCGTCGTGGAACCGGTGCGCCAGGGTCAGCCCGGGTACGAACGTCACCCCGCCAGTCTGCGCACCGCACGCCGCCCGCGCCGCCCGGTTTCGGCCGCGACCCCGGTCAGCGGAGGCGGTGGCGGTCCGCCCAGGCGGAGATGGCGGCGGCGATCTCGGCGGGGCGGTCCTCCGGTGCGTGGTGCCCGGCCGGCCCGCAGGCGACCGTCTCCAGGGCCGCCACGTTCCGCGCGCACCAGTCGGCCAGCTCTGGGGTGATCAGCAGGGTCGGTGAGCCCTCGAAGGTCAGCAGCAGCTTCGGCACGTCGTCGCTGGCGGCCAGCCACCGGTCGTACGCCTCGATCCGGGCGACCAGCTCGGCCGGCTCGCCGCCGAGCGGCATCTGGCGCGCCCAGGCCAGCAGCGGACGCCGGCTCTCCGGCGTCGGGTACGGCGCGAGGTAGGTCTTCAGATCCTCCTCGCCGACCGGCTGGAGCACCCCGCCGGTGAACGCCTGCCGGACGAGCAGGTCCTGGTCGAGCACGAGCTGCTCGCCGACGCCGGGCGTGCGGATCGCCTCAGAGCGGGCCCTGGCCTGCGGCGAGAGGTCGCTCCACGCCATCGGCTTCACCATGGTTTCCAGGAACGCCACGCCGCGGACCCGCTCGGGGTGCCGGGCCGCCCAGTCAAAGGCGAGCGCCCCGCCCCAGTCGTGGCCGACCAGGACGACCCGGTCCAGGCCGAGGACGTCGAACCAGGCGTCGAGGTAGCGGGCGTGGTCGGCGAAGCGGTACGGCGAGTCGGGCTTGCCGGAGCGGCCCATGCCGATCAGGTCGGGCGCGAGCAGCCGACCCGGGCCGATCCCGGGCAGCACCGTGCGCCAGGTGTGCGACGAGCCGGGGTTGCCGTGGAGGAAGACGATCGCCGGCCCGGCGCCGGTCTCCTCGTGGTGGATGGTCGAGTCGAGTACCTGCGTCTCGGGCATGTCCCGGCGCTCCTTCGTTCAGTCGGGTGGGTCGAGCGGGGTGTTCAGCAGCGCGGTCAGGTCGTGGACGAGCCGTGAGGTACGGGGGTCGTCCCGGCCGCCGAGCGGGGCGAGCAGCCGGCCGAGCAGGGCCTGGACGGTGTCGATGGCGGGGCGGACCACCTCGGAACCCCGGTCGGTGAGGGTGAGCCGGACGGCGCGGGTGTCAGCCGTGTCGCGCTCGCGCCGGATCAGCCCGTCGGCCTCCAGGGCGCGGGCCAGCTTCGACACGTAGAGCGATTCCAGGCCGGTGTGATCGGCCAGCTCGCGTTGGCTCGGGTGCAGGCCGGCGCGGCGCATCCCGTGCAGCGAGGAGAGCAGCACGTAGTGGGCGTGGGTGAGGCCGAGTGGGGCGAGCGCCCGGTCGACCGCCACCCGCCAGCGCATCGCCAGCCGCCAGACCAGGTGGCCGGGGCTGGGCCCGGTCGGTGTTTCCGCCATGCCAGAAAGAGTACATGTACATGATGTACATGGCTAGTGTTTTCGCCGCGTCCCCCACCTCGTCGGTCGGCTGTGCCAGGCTGTCGGCGTGGCACACCGACCCCCGATCCTGCTGATCGACTCCCCGAGCCTCTACTTCCGCGCCTACTTCGGCATCCCCGAGTCGGCGGCGAAGACGGCCGACGGCCAGCCGGTCAACGCCGTCCGCGGCTTCCTCGACATGCTGGCCCAACTGGTGCGCACCCGGCGGCCCGACCGGATGGTCTGCGCGCTCGACCACGACTGGCGACCCGCGTGGCGGGTGGAGCTCCTGCCGTCGTACAAGGCGCACCGGGTCGCACCGCAGGGCGGCGAGGTGGTCCCGGACACCCTCTCCCCGCAGGTGCCGATGATCCTGGAGGTTCTCGACGCGTTCGGCATCACCTCCGTCGGCGCCACCGGTTACGAGGCCGACGACGTGCTCGGCACCCTCTCGGTGACCCAGCCCGGCCCGGTGGAGGTGGTCTCCGGCGACCGCGACCTGTTCCAGCTCGTCGACGACACCCGGCCGGTACGCCTGCTCTACGTCGGCCGCGGCGTGGCCAAGCTCGACGACTGCGACGACGCCGCGGTCCGCGCCCGCTACGGCGTCCCCGCCGACCGCTACGCCGACTTCGCGGCGCTGCGCGGCGACCCGAGCGACGGCCTGCCCGGCGTGCCCGGGGTGGGCGAGAAGACCGCGGCCCGCCTCATCGAGCGCTACGACGGCCTGCCCGGCATCCTCGCCGCGCTCGACGACCCGGGCTCCGGCTTCGCCCCCGGGCTGCGCACCAAGCTCAACGCGGCCCGGGACTACCTGGCCGTCGCGCCGAAGGTGGTCCGGGTCGCCCTCGACGTACCGCTGCCGGACCTGGCCACGGCGTTGCCCACGGCGCCGGTGGATTCCGACCGGCTGCTCGATCTGGCGCAGCGGTGGAACCTCGCCGGCTCGTGCCGGCGCCTCGTGGACGCGCTCGCGACGCCCCGGTCGTGACCGGGTTCCGGCCGGGCCGCGCCGTGCCCGGCCGGATCAGGCGCTGGCGTGGTAGGCCAGCACGCCCCGGTTGACCGCCGCGATCGCCTGCCGGGCGGTGGAGCGCAGCTCGGCGGAGGCGCCGCCGGAGTCGGCGAGCTGGCCGAGCAGGTCGACCACCTGGCGGGCCCAGCGGACGAAGTCGCCGGCCGGCATCTCGCCGTCGATCTGGTGCCCGCTGGCGAGCACCTTGGCGAGGGCCTCGCCCCGCGCCCAGCGGTAGATCGGCCAGGCGAAGCCGAGGTCCGGCTCGCGGGTGACCGCCAGGCCGCGGGCGGCCTCGTCCGCCTCGATGTCGCCCCACAACTTCATCGTCTCGTCGACCGCGTCGACGACCGCGCCGCGCGGTAGCGAGGCCCGCTCGTCGACGTCCCGGCGGGCTTCGAAGACCACCACCGAGACGGCGGCGGCCAGCTCCGCCGGGGACAGCCCGTCCCACACCCGGCGGCGCAGGCACTCGGCGACCAGCAGGTCGGCCTCGGTCCAGATCCGGCCCAGCATCCGGCCGGCGTCGGTGACCTCGCCGTCGGCGGAGAGGTAGCCGCGCGCGGTCAGCAGCGCGACGATCCGGTCGAAGGTGCGGGCCAGCGAACCGGTCCGGCCGGCCACCCGCTGGCGCAGCTCCTCGGTGTCGCGCTCCAGGCGCCGCCGCCGCTCGGCCCAGCGGGCGTGTTCCTCCCGGTCGGGGCAGGCGTGGCAGGGGTGCCGGCGCAGCTCGGTGCGGAGCTGGCTGAGGCGGTGGTCCTCGCCGACCGCCTGCCGGGAGCGCCCGCCCCGCCGGCCGCCGTGCCGATCGAGGCCCGTGCCGCTGACCTCGGCGGCCAGGTCCCGGCGCGCCGCCGGCGAACGGTGGTTGAAGTGCTTCGGCACCCGGATCCGGGCCAGCACCTCGGCCGGGGTGGTGAAGTCGCCGGGGCTGACCCGGCCGGCCCACCGGTCCTGGGTGAGCACCAGCGGGCGGGGCTCGCCGAAGCCGCCGGTGGCCGGATCGAGCACCACCGCCAGACCGGCCCGCCGGCCCGACGGCACCCGGATCACGTCGCCCACCCGCAGCCGCTCCAGCGAGGCGACGGCCGCCGCCTTGCGCTGGGTCTGGCCCTGCCGGGCGATGGCGCGCTCCCGGTCGGCGATGGCCACCCGCAGGGCGAAGTACTCGTCGAAGTCGCCCTGGTGGCAGGCGGCCTCGGCGCCGTACGCCTCGATGGTCTCGGTGTTGCGCTGCACCTGCCGGGCCAGGCCGACCACCGACCGGTCGGCCTGGAACTGCGCGAAGGAGGACTCCAGCAGGGCCCGGGCCGGCTCCGCGCCGACGGTGCCGACCAGGTTGACGGCCATGTTGTAGGAGGGCCGGAAGCTGGACCGCAGCGGGTAGGTGCGGGTGGAGGCGAGGCCGGCGACGTGCCGGGGGTCGGTCTCCGGCGACCAGACCACCACGGCGTGGCCCTCGATGTCGATGCCGCGCCGGCCGGCCCGCCCGGTGAGCTGCGTGTATTCGCCCGGGGTGAGGTCGACGTGCGCCTCGCCGTTGAACTTGACCAGGCGCTCCAGCACCACGCAGCGGGCCGGCATGTTGATGCCCAGGGCGAGCGTCTCGGTGGCGAAGACCGCCTTGACCAGGCCGCGCACGAACAGCTCCTCGACGACCTCCTTGAACGCGGGCAGCATGCCGGCGTGGTGGGAGGCGAGCCCGCGCTCCAGCCCGTCGAGCCACTCCCAGTAGCCCAGCACGGTCAGGTCCTCGCCGGGGATGGCGGTGATCCGCGACTCGACCACCTGGCGGATCTCGGCGCGCTCGTCGGGCGAGGTGAGGCGCAGCCCGGCGGCGAGGCACTGCTGCACGGCCGCCTGGCAGCCGGCCCGGCTGAAGATGAACAGGATCGCCGGGAGCAGGTTCTCCCGGTCCAGCCGCTCGACGATGTCGGGTCGCATCGGGCCGCGCCAGCGGGGCCCGCGCCGGCCGGCCCCGGGTCCGGCGCTGCGCCCCTCTCCCAGTTCCAGCCGGCGCACCGTGTCCCGGGTGTAGCGCAGCAGCTCGGGGTGGACGTCGTGCTTGCGGGCCGCGTCGGCGTCGTGGAACAGGTCGAACATCCGCTTGCCGACCAGCATGTGCTGCCAGAGCGGCACCGGGCGGTGCTCGCTGACCACCACGGCGGTCTCCCCGCGCACGGTGACCAGCCAGTCGGCGAACTCCTCGGCGTTGGAGACGGTGGCGGAGAGCGAGACGAGCGTGACCGAGGCGGGCAGGTGGATGATCACCTCTTCCCAGACGCCGCCGCGGAACCGGTCGGCGAGGTAGTGCACCTCGTCCATCACCACGTAGGCCAGGCCCTCGAGGGTGGCCGAGCCGGCGTAGAGCATGTTGCGCAGCACCTCGGTGGTCATCACCACCACGGGCGCGTCGCCGTTGATCGCGTTGTCGCCGGTGAGCAGGCCGACCTGCTCGGCGCCGTAGCGGTCGACCAGGTCGTGGTACTTCTGGTTGGACAGCGCCTTGATCGGCGTGGTGTAGAAGCACTTGCGCCGGGTGGTCGGCCCCGCGCCGCCGTCGGCTGCCGCCGGCTTCCCGGGCGTGCCGCGCAGCGCCAGGTGTACGGCGAACTCGCCCACCACGGTCTTACCGGCCCCGGTGGGCGCGCAGACCAGCACGCCGCTGCCCCGTTCCAGGGACTCGCACGCCTCCCGCTGGAAGTCGTCGAGGTCGAACCCCAGGTCGCGGGCGAATTCGTCCAGGGCCGGGAAGGCGGAGGCCTGCGCGGCGCGGCGGCGCGCCGCGGCGTACCGCTCGGCGGGGCTCGACATGTCCCCAAGATTAATCGGTGCGCACGACGGCCACCGGTCAAGGCCGTCCGGCAGGTGGGTCGGAGCGGGTCGGTAGGGTGCACGACGTGCCGGATCATGCCGAACCGCCCCGAGTCTCGCGCGGCGCCGACGACGCCGTCCGCCCGAGCCCGTCCCGTCGGCCCGTGGAGGCGGTGCTCTTCGACTTCCACGGCACGCTCGCGCAGGTGGAGGAGCCCCGCGACTGGGTGCTCGCCGCCGCGGCGGCCTGCGGGGTCGAGCTGGACCGGGTGCGCGCCACCGCGCTGGCCGACCGGCTGCTCACCGCCGGCCGGGCGGGCGGGCCGCTGCCGGCCCGGGTGCCGCCCCGGCTGGCCGAACTCTGGGCGGACCGGGATCTCTACCCGCACGCCCACCGGGGCGCGTACACGGGGCTGGCCGAGACGGTGGACACCGGCATCGACGGGTTCGCCGACGCGCTCTACGAGCGGGTGCTGGTCCCCGAGGGCTGGGTGCCGTACCCGGACACCGAGCCGGTGCTGGGCGCCCTCCGGGAGGCCGGGGTGAAGGTGGCGGTGGTGAGCAACATCGGCTTCGACCTCCGGCCGCTGTTCGCCGCCTGGAAGCTGGACGGGCTGGTCGACGCCTGGGCCCTGTCGTACGAGGTGGGGCGCTGCAAGCCGGACCCGGGAATCTTCCTGCGGGCGTGCGGCATGCTCGGCGTGGACCCGGAGCGCACGCTCATGGTGGGCGACACCCGCGCCGACGCGGGGGCCGTGGCCGCCGGGTGCGCCGTGCTGGTGCTGCCCTGCGCCGACCCGGGCCGGGCGAACGGGCTGGGCGCCGTGCTCGACCTGGCGCTGCGGGCCTGACCGGACCGGCTCGGTGCGCCGGGACGCCGGGCGGCCCGGCGGCACCCCGGCTGACCAGCGGCGCTAGCGTAACGCCATGACGTCCGACCGCTCCTTTCGTCCCCGGGTCACCGGACGGCTCTCCGGCGGCCGGCTCGGCGCGGTCGGGCTGGTGCTCGGCGGGGCGCTGTCGGTGCAGTTCGGCTCGGCGGTGGCCGCGCTGCTGTTCCCGCGTACCGGGGTGGCGGGCGCGGTCACCCTGCGGTTGACGATCGGCGCGCTGCTGATGCTGGCCGTGTGCCGCCCCCGGCTGCGCGGGCACGGCTGGGGTGGCTGGGCGGCCGTGGTCGCCTTCGGGCTGGCCCTGGCCGGCATGAACTCGATCTTCTACCAGGCGATCGGGCGGATCCCGCTCGGACCGGCCGTGACCCTGGAGGTGCTCGGGCCGCTGGCGCTGTCCGTGATCACCGCACGGCGGCTGGCCGCCTGGTGCTGGGCCGGGCTGGCGCTGGCCGGGGTGGCCCTGCTCGGCCACGGCGGCTTCGACCGGCTCGACCCGGTCGGCGCCGCGCTGGCACTGGTCGCGGGCGCGTTGTGGGCGGCGTACATCGTCTGCTCGGCCCGGGTGGGTGGGCGCTTCCCCCGCGCCGACGGGCTGGCCCTGGCGCTCGCGGTGGCCGCACTCGTCACCCTGCCGATCGGGCTGGTCGGTTCGGGCGGCCGGCTGTGGCACCCGGCGGTGCTCGGGCTCGGCACCGGGCTGGCCCTGCTCGCCTCGGTGCTGCCGTACACCCTGGAGCTGCTGGCGCTGCGGCGGCTGCCCACGTCGACCTTCGCCGTGCTCATGAGCCTCGGGCCGGCCATCGCCGCGCTGGCCGGGTGGCTGGTGCTCGACCAGGCGCTGCACCCGGTGGAGGTGCTCGCCATCGCCCTGGTGATCGCCGCGAGCATCGGCGCGGTACGGGCCGGCACCCCGGCCGCCACGCCACCGCCGGCCGGCCCGGACGCCGACGGCGGCGCGCTGGTCAGCGCAGCAGCCGCACCGCCGCCGGCACCGCGCTGACCCGCACCGGGAGGTCGAACGCGCGCTCGCCGTCGACGTACGTGGTGATGCCCTCGGCGTCCAGCTCGACCGTCCGGGCCCGGTAGCTGCGCACCAGCGGGTGCGTGACGTGGGTGCCCTGGTAGATCCGGGGCTTGACCCGCATCAGGGTGCGCCGGTCGAAGCGCCCGCCCACCACCACGTCCAGCAGGCCGTCGTGCGGGTCCGCGTCGGGGCAGATCCGCATGCCGCCGCCGTAGCTGGCCGCGTTGCCGACCGCCACCAGCACGGCGTCCACCTCGTGCGCCACGCCGTCGAGGCGCAGCCGGTAGCGACGCGGCCGCAGCCGGGCCAGCTCGACCAGGATGGCCAGGTCGTAGCGGCGCGGGCCGCGCGGCCAGCGCATCCGGTTGGCCCGCTCGTTGACGATCGCGTCGAAGCCGGCGGCCAGCACGGCCCCGTACCAACGGTCACCGCCGCCGTCGGTGCTCAGCCGGGCCAGGTCGACCGGGTGGGTGCGGCCGGCGCGCAGCGCGTCGGCGATCACCTCGACGGCGGCGAGGGGGTCGGCCGGGAAGCCGGTGTCCGTGGCGAAGTCGTTGCCGGTGCCGGCGGGCACCGGGCCGAACGGCACCGAAGTGCCGGCGACCGCCTGCAGCGCCCGGTGCACGGTGCCGTCGCCGCCCACGGCGACCAGCGCGCCGGCACCGCCGGCGACCGCGGCGTGGCACGCCGCCTCGGCCTCCTCCGGGGTATCCGCCCGCAGCAGCTCGATCGGCCGGCCGGCGCCGCCCAGCCGCTCCAGCAGCCGGGGCAGCAGGCCACGGTGCCGCCCCCGGCCGGCGGTCGGGTTGGCGAGCACGGCCACCGGGCCGGGCGGGACAAGATCGTGCGCGGTCACGGCGAGCACCGTACGGCACGAGCCACGCCGCTCACCAGGGGTGACACCCACACCGGCGAGCGGCGGCGGCACGTGACGGCTCAGAAGGTGATGCGCACCTTCAGCGCGGTCCGCTCGTCCATGGCCCGGTAGCCCTCCGGCACCCCGTCGAGGGTCACCGACCGGTCGAAGACCGGGGACGGGTCGATGGTGCCGTCCAGCACGTCGGCCAGCAGCTCGGGGATGTACGCCCGGGCCGGCGCGACACCGCCGGCCAGGGCCACGTTGCGGTCGAACATCTGCTGGATGTCCACCCCGGCGCTGCCGCCGTGCGGGACGCCGACGTAGCCGACCGCGCCGCCGTCGCGGGCGATGGAGATCGCGGTCCGCATCGATTCCTCGGTGCCGACCGCCTCCAGCACGGCGTGCGCGCCGTACCCCTTGGTCAGCTCCCGCACCGCGGCGATCGCCGCCTCGCCGCGCTCGGCGACCACGTCGGTGGCCCCGAAGGACCGGGCGATGTCGGTGCGGGCGGTGTGCCGGCCCAGCGCGATGATCTGCTCCGCGCCGAGCCGCTTGGCGGCGAGCACCCCGCAGAGCCCGACCGCGCCGTCACCGACCACGGCGACGGTGGCGCCGGGCCGGACCCGGGCGGCGAGCGCGGCGTGGTGACCGGTGGCCAGCACGTCGGACAGCGCCAGCAGCGCGGTGAGCAGCCGCTGGTCGCCGGCCGCCTCGGCGGGCAGCTTCACGAGGGTGCCGTCGGCGTACGGGACCCGGACGGCCTCGCCCTGGCCGCCGTCGGAGCCGACGGAACCCCAGAAACCGCCGTGCGGGCAGGAGGTGTGCAGCCCTTCGCGGCAGAAGTCGCAGGTGCCGTCGGACCAGACGAACGGCGCCACCACCAGGTCGCCGACCCGGACCGAGCCGACCTCGGCGCCGACGGCCTCGACCACGCCGAGGAACTCGTGCCCGATGCGCTGACCCGGCTGCCGCCGCGCCACCCCGCGGTACGCCCACAGGTCGCTGCCGCAGATGCAGGCGAGCACGGTGCGGACGACGGCGTCGGTGGGGTTCTGGACGGTGGCGTCGGGCACCTCCTCGACCCGGATGTCGTTCGGGCCGTGGATCACGGTGGCGCGCATGAGCGGGGTCCTCCCGGTGAGCGGGGCGAGCGGCCGGGCCGTGCGGCCGGCGGCGGGGCGGACGGCCCCGGGCGAACACTAGACCGCCCGGGGCACGCCGCGAACCCGCTTCCCCACCGGGTGGCGGGGCTCACCGGTCAGCGGACGACGAACCGTCTGGTCACCGTGGGAGCGCCGTCGCCCTTGACGCTCAGCTTCCAGTTACCCGCGCCGCCGAGCGCCACGATCGCCTCCGCCTTGGCGTTCGGCTCCACCTTGACCTCGGCGGCCCGCTTGCCCTTCGGGTCGAGCACGGACACCGTCCGGGCACCGGTGGCCTTGTTCGTCACACGCAGCGCGATCTTCTCGCCGGGCTCGGCGATCAGCCCTTCGGCGCCGGTGATCCCGTCCGCCGTCAGCTCGACGGCGACCTCCCGGTCGTACGCCGTCTCGGCCGCGGCGCTGGCCACGGCGCCGTCGTCGGAGACGGTGATCCGCGTCCGCAGGCCGTCGCCCTGCCGGCCGGGCTTGCAGGCGACCTCGTACAGGCCGGTGGCGAGGGTGGCGCGCAAGTCGCCGGTCTTCCCCGGCGCGACGTCGGCCGCCTCGGCGACCACCTTCGTGAAGTCGGTGCCCGAACGGCCGTACAGGTACACCCCGGTGGCCTGCTGCCCCCGGTTGGTCACGGCGAAGGTGACCGCGCCGGGGTTGAAGAGGGTGGTGGCGACCTCGCAACTGGTGTCGGTGGCGGTCACCGGGACCTCAACGCCCGTGGGGGCGGGGTCGTCGTCACCGCAGGCGGTGAGGGCGGCGGTGGCGCAGATCGCGACCACGACGGCGGCGGTACGGCTCTTCATCGGCTCTCCGGGGCGGAGGTCAGGCGCGCTGACCAGGACGGACGTCGACAACCGCCCCGGCACACCGCCCGGGGGGCTTCGGCGGAGTCAGGAGAGTCTAAGCACGCCGGACGTCCTGGCAAGGGCAGTGGTCGGCTCGCCGCGTTCGGGGTTCCGGCGCTGAGGTGGGTCAGTGTTCGGCGTGGGCCAGTCCGCTGCCGATCACGTCCCGCCGGCCCCACCGGCCCGGCACGTCGAGCAGTTCCACCCGCCCGAACCGGGCCGGCACTCGCGGCGTCATGAGGAGATGCTCGCCGACCGTCTCCAGGCCGAGCAGGGCGCGCAGCAGCAGGAACGGGGCGGCCGTCGCCATCGCCTGCGGGTCGTTCGCGGTCGGGTAGCGCACCGGATACTCGGTCAGCTCGCGGGGATAGCCGGCGAACGCCTCGGGCAGCCGGCCCTCGAAGTACGTGGAGGCGTCCACGATGGCCTCGGCGACCCGCCCCGCCTCATCGGTGAAGCCGTACCGGCGCAGGCCCCAGGTGATCAACGCGTTGTCGAACGGCCACACCGCGCCGACGTGGTAACCGAGTGGGTTGTAGCGCTCCTGCCCGGTGGCCAGGGTGCGGATCCCCCAACCGGAGAAGAGCCGCGGCCCGACCAGGTGGGCGGCCACCTGCGCGGCCCGCTCCGCCGGGACGATGCCACTCCACAACAGGTGGCCCATGTTGGACGCCAGCGCGTCGACCTGCCGGCCGTCGCGGTCCAGGGCCAGCGCGTAGTAGCCCCGGTCGGCGACCCAGAAGTCCCGGTCGAAGCGCTCCCGCAGCGCCGCCGCCTCCCGTTCCAGCCGGTCGGCGTACGCCGGGTCACCCCAGAACTCCCGGGCCATCCGCGCGCCGCGCATTTTCGCGTCGTACGCGTACCCCTGGAGTTCGCACGTGGCCAGCGGCGGGTCGGGCAGCCGTCCGTCGGCGAAGCAGATCGCCTCCGGCGAGTCCTTCCAGCCCTGGTTCGCGACCCCGGAACGCTCGTTGCGCCGCAGGTACCGGACGTAGCCGTCCCCGAGCAGGTCACCGTACTCGTCGATCCAGCACAGCGCCGCCCGGGCCTCGTCCTCGAACTCGCGCACCAGGTCGACGTCGCCGGTCCACTGCTCGTACTCGTCCAGCAGGATCACGTAGAGCGGGGTGGCGTCGGCGCTGCCGTAGTACGGGGAATCCGGCCGCTCCTCGAAGGCCACCATCTCCCCGTAGCGGAACTCGCGGAGGATCTTGCCGGGTTCCTCGTCGCGGAAGTCGTCGAGCACGGCGCCCTGGTCGATGCCGAGCATCCGCACCGTCGCCGACGCCAGCTCGGACGCGACGGGCAGCGCCATGAAGCTGGTCAGGATGCTGTCCCGGCCGGTGATGGTCGCCGACCAGGGCAGCCCGGCGGCGGGCATCACCTGGTCGGGCAGGGTCAGCGGCGAGTACCGCAGCGCCGCCAGGTCGACGAGGCTGCGCCGGTACGTCTCGGTCAGCGCCTCCCAGTCGCAACTGAGCTGCGGCGCCCGGGACAGCCACCCGGCCAGGTCCTGCTGCCGCTCTTCGGCGCGGGCACGGGGCCGCCGTTCCAACCGCTCCCGGACGTCCACGCCGTCCGGGCGCAGCACCAGCGATCGCACCCGCAGGCTCACCGTCCAGGACTGCTTGGGCGCCAGCCACACCGTCCAGGTGAGACCGTGCTCGTCCACCTCCACCGGTTCGCTGCTGGTCACCACCGTCTCCCGCTGGAACCTCTCCCGCTGGTAGCCGAGGCACAGCCCGCGCTCCTCGCACCGTTGGTAGAGCCGCCCCGGCGGCGTGCGGTCGCCGGCGACGCCCAGGATCGGCGCGAAGTCGCTGCCCACGTCGAGCCGGACGGTGAACTCGTCCGGCGCGTGGTGGTGGTTGAACACGGTCAGGCGCTCCTCGAACGCGCCTCCCGTGATCATGCGCTCCCGGATCACCGACGACTTGGCGTCCACGTAGTGGGTCGGGGCGCCCGGCACCAGGAAGAACCGCAGGTTGAGGTGATCCCGCTCGACGGTGGAGAGCGCCGTCAACCGCTCGCCGTTGAGGGTGAGGCGCCAGACCGACAGGAACCGGGTGTCGAAGTCGAAGAAGCCGACCGGGTTGGCCGGGGTCGCCTCGATGTCGCCGTTGTCCTCGCTCAGCACGAAGACGTTACCGTCCAGCACGCGGACCAGGTTGGGGTTCATCCGCGCTCCCCGCGCTCGCCGGTGAGGGCCTGCGGCCGCCGCGCCCCGGGCGGCGCCGGGAAGAGCCGCTCCAGCAGCACCACGAACCGGAAGTGCCCCTCGGCGGTGATGTCGTTGCGCAGCCAGGCGGTGAGCGGCTTGGCCTCCCCACGGGCCATCCGGAGGAAGAAGTCCCGCCGGGTCCGGATCACCGTGTCGGCGTGCCGCGCCTGGCGGTCCACCGCGATCCGGCCGTGGTCGATGGTCAGGTGCCAGACGTCGAGCCCGTCGGGCCCCTCCAGATCGAACCGGATCGTGCCGGCGGTGCGGCGCAGCAGCCGCTCGGGTGCCTGCCGGACGAGCTGCGCGAAGAACGCCTCGATCGGATCGGACACCGCACCGCCTCCCCGAAGAGGGCCGTCGCGCCGCCGGCACCGATGCTCGGCGGGCCGCCACGACGGGCGCGTCCACACCGCCTCGGGCGCCGCCCCAGACTAACGCCGCGCCCCAGCGCGGGCCCGGGGATCGGGGGAACTGCGGCGGCGGGCAGGATGGCGGGATGCGCCTGGTCTCGCTGCTTCCCTCGGCCACCGAGATCGTCTACGCCCTGGGGCTCGGCGACGACCTGGTCGGGGTCACGTTCGAGTGCGCGGTCCCGCCCGCGTACCGGGCCGGTACCACGGTCGTGGTGGGTGGCCGGGACACCCGCGGCATGGGCCCCGGTGAGATCGACGCCTACGTCAAGGGCCAGCTCGCCGCCGGCGCGGACCTCTACACCCTGCACGCCGGGGCGCTGGCCGGGCTGGACCCGGACCTGATCCTCACGCAGGACCTGTGCCGGGTCTGCGCCCTGCCGTCCGGCCGGGTGGCGGACGCCGTGGAACACCTCGGCTGCCGCGCGGAGGTGTTGTCGCTCGACCCGTACACCCTGGCGGACGTGCTGGGCACGATCCTGGCGGTGGGCACGGCGGCCCGGGTGCCGGACCGGGCGGAGGCCCTGGTGGACGGGTTGCGGGCGCGGCTCGCGGCGGTTCGCGCGGCGGTGGCCGGCCGGCCCCGGCGGCGGGTCGCCGTGGTGGAGTGGGTGGACCCGCCGTTCGGCGCCGGGCACTGGATCCCCGACCTGGTCGAGGCCGCCGGCGGCGAGCCGGTGGCGACCCACCCCGGGGCCCGCTCCACGCCGACCACCTGGGCGGCGGTGCGGGCCGCCCGGCCCGAGGTGGTGCTGGTCGCGCCGTGCGGCTTCGGCCTGGACGGGGCCGCCGCGCAGGCCGCCGGGGTGGCCGCGCACTTCCCCGGCGCGGAGGTCTGGGCGCTCGACGCGGACGGGCTCGTCGTGCGTGCCGGCCCGCGGCTGGTCGACGGCGCCGAGGCGATCGCGGCGATCCTGCACCCCGGCGCCGTGCCGGCCCCACCGCCGGACGCCGGCCGCCGGGTCGCCTGACCGGACCGGCTGCGCGCCCACTCCGCGCGCCGGCGGCGTCTCGCGGCCTCCGGCCTCGGCGGGTCAGGCGGCGCGGCGGGCCGGCCGGCCGTCGCGGCCCAGCGGGGCGAGCCGGCGCCAGCGGGGCAGCTCGGTCACCACCGTGGCCACCGCCAGCAGCGTCACCGCGACCGCGACCGGCTGTGGCCAGGCCGCCCAGGCCCCGAGCGCCGCAGCGACCAGTTGCAGCAGCACCAGCGCGATGGTGACCGGCCCGGGCACCGGAACGATCGCGTGCCGCTTGTCGCCGGGGGTGGCGAACAGGGTGGGCAGGCCGATCAGCAGCACCACCGAGGCGACCGCCAGCACCACGGAGTGCCGGGCGAGGGCCCACGGGGTGGCGACCCAGGCGACCAGTTCGGTCAGGAAGCGCAGCGCGGAGGGCAGGCCGTTCCGGTCGTTGTCGGTCACGGCCGCCAGTATGCCGAGCCACCGGGCCGGCCGGTGTATCGGACTCGCCACCCTCGGCCGTGGCGGGCCGAGTGTCGACGTGGACATGCGCGAACGCCGCCCCCGGGGCGGGGACGGCGTTCGCGTCGGTGCTCGGGTGGAACCGGTCAGGTCATGTCGTCGTAGCGGCGTTCGATCGGCGTCGGCGCGGCGATCGGCTCGGGCGCACCGACCGGGGTGGCCGCCTCGACCCCGCCGGCGGCCCCGACCGGCTCGACGGACAGGTCCAGCGGCGACACCTCGTCGTCGGCGACGTCCGCGTAGAGCTCCCGGCCCCGCCCCTTCCGCCGGTCGTTGATGAAGGCCACCCCGACCGCGCCGAAGTAGAGCGCGGCAAGGCAGATCGCCAGCGCGGTCATGCCGAACGGGTCCGGCGTCGGCGTGACCACCGCGGAGAACGCGAAGAACACGAAGATCGCCACCCGCCACCAGCCCAGCAGGCGCTTCGCGCTGGCCAGCCCGACGAAGTTGAGCATCAGCACGATCAGCGGGAACTCGAACGCCACCCCGAACAGCAGGATCAGGTTCGTGACGAAGCCGATGTAGCGGGTGATGTCCAGCGTCGTGGTGACGTCGCCGCCACCGGAGACGTTGAGCAGGAACTCCAGGCCCTTGGACGTGACGAAGAACGCCAGCACCGCGCCGGCTGCGAACAGCGGCGCGGCCAGGGCGGTGAAGAAGTAGGCGTACCGCCGCTCGTGCCGGTGCAGGCCCGGCGCGATGAACGCCCAGAGTTGGTAGAGCCAGACCGGCGCCGCGATGATCAGGCCGACCCACAGGGCGACCTTCATCTGCAACAGGAACAGGTCGGCCGGGCCGAGCTGCACGAAGTTGCAGTCGCCGTTGGCGAGCCGCGCCTTCGGCAGGTTGCAGTAGGGCATCTGCAGCACGTGCAGGACCCGGCCGGACAGCCAGACGCCGAACCCGAAGCCGACCAGGATCGCCAGCGAGGCGCGAAACAGCCTGGTGCGCAGCTCGCGGAAGTGCTCGATGAGCGTCATCGAGCCGTCGGCGGCCCGCTCGAACGTGCTCGGGCCGCGCTTCTTCAACCCGAAGGCCACGGTGGTGGGGCCCTCTCGGATCAGTTCTCGCGGACGCGCTGCACCGGGTCGACCGGCGGGGCGACCGGCTGCTGCTGCGGCTGCGCGAACTGCTGCTGCTGCGGCGGGAGCGGCTGGTAGCCGGACTGCGCGTCGGCCTTCTCGGCCAGGTCACGGTCGTCGTCGTGCAGGCTCTTGGTCTCGGCCTTGATGATCCGCAGCGAACGGCCCAGCGAGCGGGCCGCGTCGGGGAGCCGCTTCGCGCCGAAGAGCAGGATCAGCACGACCACGAGTACGGCGATGTGCCACGGCTTGAGGGCACCCATGGGAAGCTCCAGTCGCTCTGTGTCGGTGAGGGTGGTCGGAGCCCATCGTACGTGCGTCGAAGGCCGTTGCCACCCTGCCGGGCCCCCGGTTGCGGGCCTGGTCGGTGAAGTCTCGGCCAACCCGGAGTGTCCCGTCAACCACCCATGGGGGCGCAATCGTGCGCGGATCCGGCCGCGAACGCGCAGCTAGCGAACAGCGGACCGACCGCCGTCGATCACTTCCCGCGGCTGGCCTTGATCAACGCGATGCGTTCCTGCGCGACGCCCACCCGTTCCTGGAGCGTCTCGGCCCGCGCCTGGAGTTCCTCGGCGGCCGACCGCAGCGACTCCGCCTCGGTCTGGCGCCGTTGCAGGGCCAGCGCCGCGCGGCGCAGCCGGGGCAGGCGTGCCAGCACCGGCCGGACCGCCAGGGCCAGCACGATCAGCGCGAACACCACGACCCCGAGCACGATCCACGTCACCACGGCGGTCAGCCTACTGGGTGGCGCCGGCCACCGCCGGGTCGGCGCGATCGACCGGGGTGGCGTACGCGTCGAGCGCGGCGACCGCCTGGGCCCGCACCTGCTCGGCCAGCTCGGTCGGCGCGACCACCGTCACGTCGGGCCCGAGCCCGAGCACGAACCGGCGCGCCCAGCCCAGGTCGGTGACCCGCAGCGACACCAGCCACTGCTCGCCGTCGGCCTCGACCCGCTCGCACGGGTAGTACTCGGTGATCCACCGCTCGCCCCGCCCGATCCGCAGCGTGATCAGCGGCAGGTCCGGCGAGGGGCGGAACACCCCGTCGCTGAGGTCGTGCGGGCGGGCCTGCGGCGGGACCACGGCCTGCTCCGCCAGCTCGGTGACCGCGTCGATCCGGTCGGCGCGGAACAGCCGGACGGCCTCGGCCCGGCGGCACCACGCCTCCACGTAGGCCCGGCCGCCGACCATGAGCATCCGCAGCGGGTCGATGGTGCGTTCGGTGGTCTCGTCCCGGGCCGCGGTGTAGTAGGTGATCCGCAGCGCCCGGCCGCGCTCCACGGCGGCGCGCAGCTCGCGTACCCGGGCCGTGTCGCCGGGCAGCCGCACCTCGACCGGGGCGCCGGCCAGGTCACCGGCGGCGCTCTCGATCTTGGCGAGGGCCCGCTCGACCGCCTCCCGGTTGGCCACGCCCGGCGTCTCGGCGAGCATCCGCAGCGCCACCACCAGGGCCAGGGCCTCGTCCGGGGTGAGCCGCAGCGGGCGGTCGATGCCGGCGTCGTAGGTGATGGTCACCCGGTCACCGTCGAACGCCATGTCGATCAGGTCACCGGGGCCGTAACCGGGCAGCCCGCACACCCAGAGCAGCTCCAGGTCCTCGCGGAGCTGCTTCTCGGTCACCCCGAGGTCGTGCGCCGCCTCGGCGATCTCGATGCCGGGACGGGCCAGCAGGTAGGGCACCAGGTTGAGCAGCCGGGCCAGCCGGTCCGCCGAGGTGCGGCCACCGCGGGCCGCCGGGCGGGTCACCGGGCTCCCCCGGCCACGGCCAGGTCGTCGTGCCGCACCGCGATCTCCTTCAGCCGCTGGATGACCGCCTCGCGGACCTCCGGCGGCTCCAGCACCCGCACCTCCGGGCCGTAGCCCACCACCTGGCCGGCCAGGTAGTCGGCATCGGCGTAGGGCAGGACCAGCCGGTCGCCGTCCGGCCCGGCGTGGGTCTCCACCGCCCAGCGGCGCAGCCCCGCCGCACGGCCGGGTGCGACCAGCACGGTGGCCCGGCCGGTGCGCTCCACCGGCCCGGACCAGCGGGCCACGTGGCTGATCAGGTCCACCCCGGCGGGCGGCTCGTAGGCCGCGGGCTCGCCGGTGACCCGGACCGCGCCCACCACCCGGGAGAGCCGGAAGCAGCGGGTCGCCGCCCGGTCCAGGTCGTGGCCGACCACGTACCAGCGGCCACGCCAGCAGACCACGCCCCACGGCTGGAGCCGGCGGCGGGTCGGGGCGTCCCGGTCGGGCACCCGGTAGTCGAAGTTGACCTCGCGCCGGTCGCGCGCGGCGGCGGTCAGCGGCGCGAAGGCCGGGTCGACCGTGACCATCGGCTCCAGGCCCAGCGTGGCCTGCGGGTCCACGTCGATGCCGGCCGCCCGCAGCTTGGCCAGCCCCGACGAGGCGGCGGCGGCCAGGCCGGCGTGCTGCCACAGCCGTGCCGCGATGCCCACGGCCGCGGCCTCGTCCGGTTCGAGGGGGATGTCGGGCAGCGCGTACTCCCGGGGCGCGATCCGGTAGCCCGGCTCGGCGTCGAACACGCTGGCCGTGCCGGTCTCCAGCGGCACCCCGAGTTCCCGCAGCTCGGCCTTGTCCCGCTCGAACTTGCGCTGGAACGCCTCGTGGTCCTTGGCGTCCTCCGGATCGTGCTCGTAGCCGGGCACGGTCGCGGCGATCTGCGCGGCGGTCAGGAACCGTCGCGTGGACAGCAGGCAGATCACCAGGTTGACCAGGCGTTCGGTACGGGTCCGGGACACGTGGGAAACGCTAGCAGCCCGCGCGTCCGCAGCGCGCACCCGCGCGGGCGCGGCGCGCGGGAGTCCCGCCGGACGGGCGATCCGCACCACACCTCCCGGCCCCGCGCCGCTCGCCGCGCGGCGGGCCGGTGCCGGCCATAGGGTGAGCGCATGGCGGAGGCGGAGGTCAAGAGCGAGAGCGTCGGCACGGTCGTCGTGGCCGGCGCGGCGAACCTCGCCATCGCGGTCGCCAAGCTGGTCGCGGGCCTGCTGTCCGGCTCCGCGGCGATGCTCTCCGAGGCCGCCCACTCGGTCGCCGACACCACCACCGAGGTGCTGCTCTACCTGGCGTTGCGTCGCGGGGCGCGCCCCGCCGACACCCGGCACCCCTTCGGGTACGGCAAGGAGAGCTACGTCTGGGCGTTCCTCGCCGCGCTGTTCACCTTCGTTGTCGGCGCCGGCTTCGCCATCACCCACGGCGTCACCACCATCCTCGTGCACGAGCACACCGGCGACTACCTGGCCTCCTACATCGTCCTGGCCGTCTCCTTCGCGATCGAGTCGGTCTCGCTGGCCCGGGCGGTGCGGCAGGTCCGCCGGGAGAGCCGCCGCTGGCGGGCCAGCCCGCACCGCTACCTGCGGCTGACCGCCGACACCACGGTCAAGGCGGTGTTCCTGGAGGACAGCGCCGCCCTGATCGGCCTGCTGCTCGCCGCCGCCGGCCTCACGCTGTCGCACGCCACCGGCGAGGAACTCTACGACGGCGTGGCCTCGATCCTCATCGGCGTCCTCCTGCTGGTGGTCGCCGGCATCCTGGCCCGCAGCAACATCTCGCTGCTGGTCGGCCGGGCGGTGTCCGACCGGGTGCACCGCCAGATCGAGCACGAGCTGGCCGGCCTGCCCGCCGTGGACCGGGTCGACACCCTCATGACCATGTTCCTCGGCCCGGAGGACATCCTGGTCGCCGCCAAGGTCGACTTCGAGGACGACGCCACCGGCGCCGACATCGAGGCCGCCGCCGACGAGGCCGAGCGGCGGCTCACCGACAAGTTCCCGGAGATCGGGTACGTCTTCCTCGACCCGACCCGGTCGAAGCGCCGCGGCGGCGGGCACCGGGCCCGGACCACCCAGGACGAGGACGAGCGGGCGGTGGACCAGGAGCCGGGCGGGGTGCCCTGACCGGCGGGCCGCCGACCCGGCCGCACCCCGGCCCGGCACCGGCCGATACCGTGCCCGGCATGGTGCGATGGCGGTCCGGCACGGTCACGGCGGTACGGCGACGGTGGGCCGGCGCCACGGAACTCGACGTCGACCTGCCCGACGGCGGCCGGATGCGCGCCCTGGCCTACCCGGCGCTGGTCGGTGACCCGGAGCCCGGCGACCGGGTCCTGCTCAACGCCGGCGCCCTGCTGATGGGTCTCGGCACCGGCGGCTACGCCCTCGTCGTCGCCCTGCCCGACCGGCTGCCCGCCGACCCGCCTCAGGCCGCCGACACCCGCGCGGCGGGGCACCTGGTCAAGGCCCGCTACACCCCGCTGCAGCCGATCCTGCTCGGCGTCGACGAGGAGGCCTCCCCGCACCACGCGCGGCTGGCCGCCGCCGAGTCGGTCGACGGAATGCCGGTGGTCACCGCCGACCTGCACTCCGCCCTGCCGGCGATCCTGGCCGGCGTCCACGCCGACGCCCCGGCCGCCCGGATCGCCTACCTGCTCACCGACGGCGGGGCCCTGCCGGCCTGGTTCTCCCGCACCCTCGCCGGGCTCGCCGGCCACCTCGCCGGCACGGTCAGCGTGGGCCAGGCGTTCGGCGGCGACCTGGAGGCGAGCACCCTGCACAGCGGCCTGCTCGCCGCGCGCCACGTGCTCGGCGCCGACGTCGCGATCGTCGCCCAGGGCCCCGGCAACCTCGGCACCGGCACCCGGTGGGGCTTCTCGGGCGTGGCCGTCGGGGAGGCGGTCAACGCGGTCGCCACGCTGGGCGGGCGGCCGGTCGGCTCGCTGCGCATCTCCGACGCCGACCCCCGCCCCCGGCACCGTGGCGTCTCCCACCACAGCCTCACCGCGTACGGCCGGGTCGCCCTGGCCTCCGCGGATCTGGTGGTGCCGGACGGCCTGGACCCGGCTCTCGCGGCCGAGGTGGCCCCTGCGCTGGCCCCGCTCGCGGCGCGGCACCGGGTCGTCACCGTGCCCACCGACGGGCTGGACGCGGCGCTGCGGGCCAGCCCGGTCGGCCTGTCGACCATGGGGCGCGGGCTCGACGGCGACCACGCCTACTTCCTGGCCGCGGCCGCCGCCGGCCGGCACGCGGCCCGCCTGCTCGGCTGAGCCCCGCCGCGGTCAGCTGGCGCCGTAGCCGTTCGCGACGATGTGGTCGGCGGCTCGTGCGTACGCCTCGGGATCCTGCGGCGCCCAGGTGCCCAGCCCGTCGACGTAGCGGTTGAACATGCAGAACGCGGCGGCGATCAGCACGGTGTCGTGGATCTCCAGGTCGGTGGCGCCCGCCGCGCGGGCCCCGTCGACCAGTTCGGTGGTGACGTCCCGGCCGCTGCGCTGCACGGCCGCGGCGATCCGCAGCAGGGCCCGCAGCTTGGCGCTGACCGGCGCGGTGGCCACATCCGCGCGCACCTGGTCCACCAGTTGCATCCCGGTGGGCAGCTGGGCGGCCGCGAACGCCGAGTGCGACGAGCAGCAGAAGTTGCAGTCGTTGAGACCGGAGACGTACGCCGCGACCAGCTCCCGCTCGCCGGGCGTCAGCGTCGGGTGCGGGGCGCGCAGCAGCGCCTCCGCCAACTGGTTGAGCGGCTTCGCGGTCTCCGGGCGGAACAGCATGGGCCCGTTGATGCCCGGATGCGCCTTCTCGTCCAACCCCAGGTCGATGTGTGCGATGACGTCACCCTCCCGCGTCCGCGCCGGCCGGAGCCGGCAGGTCGAATCCGGTCGATGTGACAACTCTCCCGGGCGGCCGGGCCGCGGGCAACTCCCCCGTTGCCGTTCCGCCGCGTCAGCCGGCCAGGAAGATCAACGCCAGCCAGGCACCGACGATCACCACGAGCGCCGCCGCCAGCACCCAGGTCGGCACCGTGAACTCGCCGCGGCGGTTGCGCTCGACCTCGGCGCGGATCTTCTCCCGGCGCCGCTCGATCCAGTTGAGCTTCTCGGTGCCGCCGTCGCGGCCGGTGGGCGTCTCGCGGCCGGGGCGGCCGGCGGGTTCGGAAGTGTTCATCGCGACGCCAGCGTACCCGTGGGCCCGGCGGCCGGCGCCCCCGCACCGGCCGCCCAGCCCCGGGTCACATGCTCGCGATCAGCCGCTCCACCCGCTCGTCGTACGCCCGGAACGGGTCCTTGCACAGCACCGTGCGCTGCGCCTGGTCGTTCAGCTTCAGGTGCACCCAGTCCACCGTGAAGTCCCGCCGCTTCTCCTGGGCGTGCCGGATGAACTCGCCGCGCAGCCGCGCCCGGGTCGTCTGCGGCGGGGTCTCCTTCGCCTCGAAAATCTCCGGGTCGGTGGCCACCCGGTCGACCTCCCCGCGCCGCTCCAGCAGCCCGTAGAGGCCCCGGCCGCGCCGCAGGTCGTGGTAGGCCAGGTCCATCTGCGCCACCCGCGGGTGCGACAGCGGCAGGTCGTGCTTGCGCTGGTAGCGCTCGATCAGCCGCAGCTTCGTCACCCAGTCGATCTCGCGGGCCACCGGGTCCAGGTCACCGGTCTCCACCGCCCGCAGCACCCGCGCCCACAGGTCCACCACCCGCTTCGCGGTCTGGTCGCCGCCGCGGCGCTCCACGAACTCGGTCGCCTTCGCCAGGTATTCCTGCTGGATCTCCAGCGCCGAGACCTCCTTGCCGGAGGCCAGCCGCACCTTGCGCCGGCCGGTGATGTCATGGGACACCTCGCGGATCGCCCGGATCGGGTTCTCCAGCGTCAGGTCCCGCATCACCACCCCGGCCTCGATCATCCGCAGCACGATGTCGGCCGTGCCGACCTTCAGCAGCGTGGTGACCTCGTTCATGTTCGAGTCGCCGACGATGACGTGCAGCCGGCGGTAGCGCTCGGCGTCGGCGTGCGGCTCGTCCCGGGTGTTGATGATCGGCCGGCTGCGGGTGGTCGCCGAGGAGACGCCCTCCCAGATGTGCTCGGCCCGCTGCGACAGGCAGTAGACCGCGCCGCGCGGCGTCTGGAGCACCTTGCCCGCGCCGCAGATCAACTGCCGGGTGACCAGGAACGGGATCAGCACGTCGGCCAGCCGGCCGAACTCGCCGTGCCGGGACACCAGGTAGTTCTCGTGGCAGCCATACGAGTTGCCGGCCGAGTCGGTGTTGTTCTTGAACAGGTAGATCTCGCCCGCGATGCCCTCGTCGTGCAGCCGCTTCTCGGCGTCGACGAGCAGCCCCTCCAGGATCCGCTCCCCCGCCCGGTCGTGGGCCACCAGGTCGGTCACCGAGTCGCACTCCGGCGTCGCGTATTCCGGGTGCGAGCCCACGTCCAGATAGAGGCGGGCTCCGTTGCGCAGGAAGACATTGCTCGACCGGCCCCACGACACCACCCGCCGGAACAGGTACCGCGCGACCTCGTCGGGGGACAGTCGGCGTTGCCCGCGATAGGTGCAGGTGACGCCGTACTCGGTTTCGAGGCCGAAGATTCGCCGCTCCATGATGTGACATTAGCCGCCCGGGGCCCCAGATGGGCAGCGCTCAACCCAGTGGTCTCATCCGCACCGGGCCCGGCATTCCCCGCGTTCGCGCATCCCACCGCCGGGTACGGTCCCAGCCGTGAGAATCCTCGTCACCGGCGGCGCCGGGTTCATCGGCTCGGCGTACGTCCGGCGGCTGCTCACCGGCGCCGAGCCGGACCTCGCCCCCGCGGCCGTCACCGTGCTCGACGCCTACACCTACGCCGCCACCGAGGGCGCCCTCGACCCGGTCCGCGCCGACCCGAGGCTGCGGGTCGTCCGCGGCGACATCCGCGACCCCGCCCTGGTCGACGCCACCGTCGCCGGTCACGACGCCGTCGTGCACTTCGCCGCCGAGTCGCACGTGGACCGCTCCATCGCCGCCGCCGCCGACTTCGTCACCACCAACGTGGTCGGCACCCAGACGCTGCTCGACGCGGCCCTGCGCCACGGCGTGCGCCGCTTCGTCCAGGTGTCCACCGACGAGGTGTACGGCTCCATCGCCACCGGCACCTGGACCGAACAGACCCCGCTCGACCCCAGCTCCCCGTACTCCGCCAGCAAGGCCGCCGCGGACCTGCTCGCGCTGGCCTACCATCGCACCCACGGCCTCGACGTCGTGGTCACCCGCGGCGCCAACACCTACGGGCCCTACCAGTACCCCGAGAAGATCATCCCGCTCTTCGTGACCAACCTGCTCGACGGGCACGACGTGCCCCTCTACGGCAACGGCGGCAACGTCCGGGACTGGCTGCACGTCGACGACCACTGCCACGGCGTCGCGCTCGCCCAGACCCGCGGCCGGGCCGGCGGCATCTACCACCTGGGCAGCGGCGACGAACTCACCAACCGGGAACTCACCGGCCGGCTGCTCGCCGCCTGCGGCGCCGGCTGGGAACGGGTCCGCCCGGTCGCCGACCGCAAGGGCCACGACCGCCGGTACGCCCTGGACTGCGCCACCACCCGCCGCGAGCTGGGCTGGGCCCCCACGGTCGGCCTCGACGCCGGGCTGGCCGCGACCGTCGACTGGTACCGCGACAACCGCGACTGGTGGACGCCACTCAAACCGCACCGCTGACGGGCCCCGCACGCGCCGGCCGCCGGGCACCGCGTCCGCGGCGATCCCGGCGACCCGGCCCGGGTCACTCGCCCGGCTGCTCCTCCTGCTGCTGACCCTCCAGGTCCGCCGAGCCCGCCGACGTGGTCGGCTTCTTCGCCTCCTCGGTCGGCACCGTCGGGGTCTTCGCACGCCCCGGCGCCGGTGCCGCGTCCGCACCCGCGTCGCCGTCGAGCAGCGCGGTCAGGGCCGCCCCGGTGATCCGCCGGAACGTCCGCCCCACCCGGCGCCGGTCCAGGACCGCCACCTCCAGCTGATTCGCCGCGATCGTGCGGGCCGCGCCGCCCTCGCCGCCGACGCTGCTCAGCGCCTTCACCGCGGCCTGGACCGCCTCCGCCAGCGACATCTCCGGCCGGTGCTCGTTCTTCAGCACCCCGGTGATCGCCTCGGCCTGGCCGCCCATCGCCATCCGGCCCGGCTCGTCGTTGACCGAGCCGTCGTAGGTCAGCCGGTAGAGCGAGTCGTCGTCCGGCGTGGCGCCCACCTCGGCCACGCAGATCTCCACCTCGAACGGCTTGGACTGCTCCGTGAAGATCGCGCCCAGCGTCTGCGCGAACGCGTTCGCCAGGCCCAGCCCGGTCACGTCCCGGCGGTCGTAGCTCAGGCCGTTCAGGTCGGCCATCCGCACCCCGGCCCGGCGCAGGTTCTCGAACTCGTTGTACCGGCCCACCGCGGCGAAGCCGATCCGGTCGTAGATCTCACTGACCTTGTGCAGGGTGCTGGACAGGTTCTCCGCGACGAAGAGCACCCCGCCCTCGTAGCTCAGGACGACCGCGCTGCGGCCCCGGGCGATGCCCTTGCGGGCCAGCTCGGAGCGGTCGCGCATGATCTGCTCGGGCGAGGCGTAGAACTGCATGGCCACGGCGGCGGTTCTCCTTCGGGCGTTGTGCTGCGGGACTGCTGACTCAGGTGGGAGCGGGGTCAGCCGCCCGGGTTCTCCATCCGGCCGGACACGACGCTCTCGGCGATCGCCGCCGTCTCGGCGTCGGTGAGCCGGCGGGTGCCCTCGGCCGTCGCCGTCATCACGACCGGGTAGATCCGGCGGGTCAGGTCGGGGCCACCCGTCGCGGTGTCGTCGTCGGCCGCGTCGTAGAGCGCCTCCACGGCCAGCCGCACCGCGTCGTCGATCGACAGGCCGGCCCGGAACCGCTTCTTCAGCGCCGACTTGGCGAACAGCGAGCCGGAGCCGATCGCGTCGTAGCCGGTCTCCTCGTAGGGGCCGCCGGTCACGTCGAAGCTGAAGATGCGCCCGGCCCGGGCCGGATCGGCGGCGGCCAGGTCGAAGCCGGCGAACAACGGGATCACGGCGAGGCCCTGCATCGCGGCGCCCAGGTTGCCCCGGATCATCGAGGCCAGCCGGTTGGCCTTGCCGTCGAGCGAGAGCATGGCGCCCTCGATCTTCTCGTAGTGCTCCAGCTCCACCTGGAACAGTCGCATCAGCTCGATGCCGATGCCGGCGGTGCCCGCGATGCCGACCAGCGAGTACGCGTCGGCCGGGTGCACCTTCTCGATGTCCCGCTGGGCGATCAGGTTGCCCATCGTGGCGCGGCGGTCGCCGGCCATCACCACGCCACCGCCGGCCGAGATGGCCACGATGGTCGTCGCGTGCGGCGCCATGTCGGCGGCCATGCCGGGCGGCAGCGGCCGACGGCCGGGCAGCATCTCGGGGGCCGCCTTGCTCAGGAACGCTGTGAACGAGGACGTCCCCGCGTTGGTGAACACATCTGGAAGACGCCCGGATGGATCAAAACCCGCTGCCACGTGGTTCCTCTCAGGTACGTGATCGCCCTGGCCAGACTCTCGGGGCTGTCCTTGAACTGACCAAGACCACCGTTGCAGTTGAAGCAGAGTATCCCGCGCACCCATCCGGTGCGATGATCGTGGTCCAGATGTTGCGGGTCCGGGGACCCGCAGATCGCGCATACGCCGCCCTGCTCGGCGAGGAGCTCGTCGAACTCCTTCTGCCCGACCCCGTACCGCCGCCGCAGGTGGTACTCACGGCTACCGCCGTACAGGCGCAGCCTGGTTTCCTTGCCCTTCTCGTTGTGGCACGGCTTGCAGTATCGGCCGTAGCCGCCCCGGCCTGACCGGTTACGCGGGAAGTTGTCGAGCTCTTTGGTCTCACCGCACGTGGGACATCGGCGGTGACCGTCCGGCACCGCCGGCAGTTCGCGGACCTCCCGACCGTGCTTCTCCTTCAGGCGCTTGGCATAACTGGCCTTCGAACGAAGATTGAAGCAAGGCTTGCAGTAGCTGCCACGGCCGTCGGGCCGACGACGGTTGGTGCAGAACTCGTCGAGGGGCTTCCACTCGTCACAGTCACGACAGCGACGGAAGCCGTCCCGATCATCAAGCGCTCGAGGCATGTCCGATTCGACCGGTTAGGCCCTATTCGCCCCCTTTTTGCACGTAGCCCCTGACAAATTCCTCGGCGTTCTCCTCCAGGACGGAGTCGATCTCGTCGAGCAGGTCGTCGACGTCCTCGGTGATCTCGGCGTGCCGCTCGGCAACCTCGGGGTTGGCCTGCGCGGTGACCTCCTCGACCTCCTCGTGGGACTTGCCGGACTGGGTCTGCCCGCCTTCTTGGGTCGCCATGGTGTGCCTCCTGCACGATCGCCTGCGATCAACTTACCTCGCGCGGACGACGAAAAGCCCGTCGCGCGCCGGGTTCCGGCACGGGACGGGCCTTCCGGCATCCGGCTCAGCCGCCGGTCAGCATCTCCAGCAGGTCCTTGGCGCTCTCGCAGCGGTCGAACAGCTGCCCGACGTGGGCGCGCGTGCCCCGCTCCGGCTCCATCATCGGCACCCGGACCAGCGACTCCCGGCCCACGTCGAAGATGACCGAGTCCCAGCTCGCGGCGACGACCTCGGAGGCGTACTGGGCCAGGCAGCGACCGCGGAAGTACGCCCGGGTGTCCTCCGGCGGCTCCGTCATCGCCGAGCGGGTCTGCTCCTCGGTCAGCAGGGTCTTCATCGAGCCCCGCTGCACCAGCCGGTGGTAGAGGCCCTTCTCCGGCCGCACGTCGGAATACTGGAGGTCGACCAGCTGGAGCTTGTGCGAGCCCCAGCCGAGCTTCTCCCGCTCCCGGTAGCCCTCCAGCAGGCGCAGCTTGGCCACCCAGTCCAGCTCGTCGGCGCAGAGGAAGGCGTCCCGGCCGAGCCGGTCCAGCACGCTCTCCCAGCGGTCGAGCACGTCGGTGGTCTGCGCGTCCGCGTCGCTGCCGTAGCGGTCGTCCACGAAGGACCGGACCCGCTCCAGGTACGCCCACTGCACGTCCAGCGCGGTCAGCTTGCGGCCGTCGCGCAGCCGCATGAGGTGCTTGAGCCCCGGGTCGTGGCTGACCGCGCGCAGCTCACTGACCGGGTCGGCGATGCCCAGGTCGGGGCTGAGCGCCTTCTCCTCGATCATGGTGAGGATCAGCGCGGTGGTGCCGACCTTCAGGTAGGTCGAGATCTCGGAGAGGTTGGCGTCGCCGATGATGACGTGCAGCCGGCGGTACTTGTCGGCGTCGGCGTGCGGCTCGTCCCGGGTGTTGATGATGGGCCGCTTGAGCGTGGTCTCCAGCCCCACCTCGACCTCGAAGAAGTCGGCGCGCTGGGAGATCTGGAAGCCGCTCTGGCCGCCGTCCTGGCCGATGCCGACGCGGCCGGCGCCGCAGACGATCTGCCGGGTGACGAAGAACGGCGTCAGGTACGCCACGATGTCGGCGAACGGGGTCTGCCGCCGCATCAGGTAGTTCTCGTGGGCGCCGTAGCTGGCGCCCTTGTTGTCGGTGTTGTTCTTGTAGAGGTGGATCGGGTGGGTGCCCGGGATCGTGGCGGCCCGCTTGGACGCCTCGGCCATCACCCGCTCACCGGCCTTGTCCCAGCGCACGACGTCGAGGGGGTTGGTCACCTCGGGCGTGGAGTATTCCGGGTGCGCGTGGTCGACGTAGAGGCGGGCGCCGTTGGTGAGTATGACGTTGGCCAGCCCGAGATCCTCGTCGGCCAGCGCCTCGGCCGGGTCGTAGGCCGCCCCGGAGTAGGTGAAGCCGCGGGCGTCGCGCAGCGGCGACTCCTCCTCGTAGTCCCAGCGCGCCCGGCCGCCCCGGTTGAGTTCCGGTCGTGCCCCGTAGGCGTTGACCACCTGGGAGGAGGTGACCATCGGGTTGGCCCCGGCCTGGCCGGGCACGGAGATGCCGTACTCGACCTCGGTGCCCATGATCCGTCTAACGCTCATCGACCTGCCCGCTCCGCTCGCCCGTCCCGGTCCCCCGTCACGTCGAGCGTAGTCGCCGTCACGCGGGATGGGGGCGTGGCGGCCCGGGGGCGTCGGGTGTGGCGGCGCGCGGTGGCACTGGGCGCGGACGCGCGGAGGCCCGCGGCGCGGTGCGCCACGGGCCTCCGTCGTGCCGTCGGACTACAGGTACTGGCCGGTGTTGCTGGCGGTCTCGATGGACCGGCCGGCCTCGGCGCCCTTGCCGCCGGAGACGAGCGTGCGGATGTAGACGATCCGTTCGCCCTTCTTGCCGGAGATGCGGGCCCAGTCGTCGGGGTTGGTCGTGTTGGGCAGGTCCTCGTTCTCGCGGAACTCGTCGACGCAGGCGTCGAGGAGGTGCTGGAGCCGGAGCCCCTTGCGCCCGGAGGTGAGGAACTCCTTGATGGCCATCTTCTTGCCCCGGTCGACGATGTTCTGGATCATCGCGCCGGAGTTGAAGTCCTTGAAGTAGAGGACTTCCTTGTCGCCGTTGGCGTAGGTGACCTCGAGGAAGCGGTTCTCCTCGGTCTCCGAGTACATCCGCAGCACGACCGCGTCGATCATCGCCGCCACGGTGGCCTGCGGGTCGCCGCCGTGCTCGGCCAGGTCGTCGGCGTGCAGGGGCAGGCCGGAGAGGATGTACTTGGAGAAGATGTCCTTGGCCGCCTCGGCGTCCGGCCGCTCGATCTTGATCTTCACATCGAGCCGGCCGGGGCGCAGGATCGCCGGGTCGATCATGTCTTCCCGGTTGGAGGCGCCGATGACGATGACGTTCTCCAGGCCCTCCACGCCGTCGATCTCGCTGAGCAGCTGCGGGACGATGGTGTTCTCCACGTCCGAGGAGACGCCCGAGCCGCGGGTGCGGAACACGGAGTCCATCTCGTCGAAGAACACGATCACCGGCGTGCCCTCACCGGCCTTCTCCCGCGCCCGCTGGAAGATCAGCCGGATGTGCCGCTCGGTCTCGCCGACGTACTTGTTGAGCAGCTCGGGGCCCTTGATGTTGAGGAAGAAGCTGGTGTGCTTCTCCTCGCCCCGCCGCTCGGCGATCTTCTTGGCCAGCGAGTTGGCCACCGCCTTGGCGATCAGCGTCTTGCCGCAGCCGGGCGGGCCGTAGAGCAGGATGCCCTTCGGCGGCCGGAGCTGGTGCTCGCGGAACAGGTCAGCGTGCAGGAAGGGCAGCTCCACCGCGTCGCGGATCTGCTCGATCTGGGAGTGCAGGCCACCGATGTCGGAGTAGTCGACGTCGGGCACCTCCTCCAGGACGAGCTCCTCGACCTCGCTCTTCGGGATCCGCTCGTAGGCGTAGGCCGAGCGGGGCTCGATCATGAGCGAGTCGCCGGCCCGGATCGGCGTGCCGATCAGGGTCTCGGCGAGGTGCACGATGCGCTCCTCGTCGGAGTGCGAGACCACCAGCGCCCGGTCACCCGGCGCGCCCTCCGGCCCGGCGAGCACCTCCTTGAGCATCACGACCTCGCCGACCCGCTCGTAGCCGAACGCGTCGACGATGTTGAGCGCGTCGTTGAGCAGGACCTCCTGGCCCCGGCGCAGCTCCTCGACGTCGAGCGAGGGCGAGACGGCCACCCGGAGCTTGCGCCCGCCGGTGAAGACGTCCACCGTGCCGTCGTCGTGTTTCGCCAGGAAGACGCCGTAGCCGCTCGGCGGCTGGGCGAGGCGGTCGATCTCCTCCTTGAGCGTCACGATCTGCGCGCGAGCCTCCTTGAGGGTGCTCACGAGCCGTTCGTTGTTCTCGGTCAGCCGCGCCAACTGCGCCTGGGTGGCCGCCAGCCGCTCCTCGAGCTGCCGGACGTGTCGGGGGCTTTCGGTCAACTTGCGCCGCACCAGAGCGAGTTCCTCTTGAAGGAACGCGACCTGCGTGGAGAGATCGTGGGCCTCCTTCTCCCACCGTGCGGCGCGCGAGTCCGCGTCGTCGCTGCGTGCCACGTCCCACCTCCCCGGGGGGCTTGAACGTTCTGAGCTAACACTAGCCGCTATGAGCCCGATTCGGTCCTCCGCAACGCGCTCGTCACCGAAGCTTGATCGCCAAGGGCTGGTCGACGGGCGGGTACGGGCGTTCGGGTACCGTCGGAGCGTGGGACGGGAGAACATGGGGGGTGCTTCGTGACCGACGTCGCGACGGACCAGCTGCAGGTCTGGGTGGATCAGGACCTGTGCACGGGTGACGGGCTGTGCGTGCAGTACGCGCCGGAGGTCTTCGAGTTCGACGTCGACGGCCTGGCATACGTCAAGGGGCCCGACGGCGAGCTGCGGCAGGCGGCCGGCGCCCGGGTCGACGTGCCGGAGCACCTGCGCCTCGAGGTGATCGACTCGGCGAAGGAGTGCCCGGGCGAGTGCATCCACGTGGTGCGCGCCTCCGACGGCGCCGAGGTGGCCGGCCCGGAGGCCGAGGACTGACCCGACAGATCGCCGCGGGGGGGGGGCCGGGGGGCCCGCCCCCCGCGGGTCTTTTTCTCTTCGATGGCCCCCCCCCCCCGCCCCCCCCCCCCCGCACGACCACCCAACAAAAGAAAAGAGGGGGGGAAGG